>CAZDHN010000451.1:0-5586 GCA_964505115.1 uncultured Planctomycetaceae bacterium | reverse complement strand
TGCCTGATGTTCGACAACAAGGTGTCGTTCCCCACGGATCTGCGCTACCGCTGGCTCGAACAGTACACCATGTATCAGGGGGGGAACCCGCAATCGCGGGAGTATCACGACAACGTCATCGAGAACTTCCACCATTCAGATGTGAATGCGATTTCGCACGAGAGCGAGTACCCACCCTGGTCATACTTCACCGGCATCTTTCTGATTCCACCCATGAGATGGGAGTTCTCAAGATATTACTTTGGCGTGGTCAATGGTATTGCGTTGGCTATCATGGCGTGCTGGGCCCACGCCACGGGGAAGGGATTTGGAAAAGCAAACGCCGCATTGTGTGCGTGCGCCGTATTGGCCATGTGTCCAACGGCGCTCTGCGTCAGCTACGGTCAGTATACCGTCTTTGTGATGGCTTGTTTGATTGGGTCTCTACTGCTTTGCGAACGGGGCCGCGACAATCTAACGGGCGTCTGCCTGGGGATGGCCCTGATTAAGCCCCACGTTGCCGCGCTGTTCGTCCTCCCGATGCTTGTAAGGGGAAAGACTCGTGTCATTGTGGCAATGATGGTGTATGTGATAGGCGCCAGTTGCGTCACCTGGCTGATAACGGGCACGGATCCCCTGACAATGCTGATGGCCGGCTTCAATGCGTCGCGGCACGTATTGAGTCCACGGTCGCACAATTACCTGATATTGGCCGCCCGGGATGCCTTCGGCCCGAAAGCGGCCACGCTCTTGATGGCGTCGCTGGGAGGTGGCCTCTGTTTGGTGCTGGTGTTCCTCTTAAGGAAACAAAAGTCCCTGCTGGCAAGCTTCAGTGTGTGCGCAATCATTTGCATGTTCTGGTCATATCGAAAACACTACGATTGCGTTCTGTTGGGCTTTCCACTCGTCTGCCTGCTTGTCATGGCCCGTCAGACGAAACTGTGGCCGGTAATGGGACTCTTCCTCGCGTTCGGCGCGTCGGTCTGGTATCCCATCCGCTATACCCAATGGCACCTGCCGATAGTCAGCGTGTCGCAGACAGTCGTGTGGCTGCTCGCACTAGTCGTGATAGTTGTTCTTGCAAGGAAAGGGTATGGCGACTTGTTGACCGTCAGTGAGTCAAAGGCAACGGGAGAACCTAACCCGCCACCGGATAACCGGGCGGAAGCCGTGATTGATTAGCTTGTGCAACATGCATGACTGCATCTGATACATTCCATAACTCGGAGGAGAAACGGGGAACGCCCATGCAAACCATCCTCGTAACTGGCGGTGCGGGGTTTATTGGGAGTAATTTCGTTCGGCAGTGGGTTGTCGACGAGAAGACGCCCGTGGTGAACCTCGATCGGTTGACGTACGCCGGGAATCTGGATTCGCTGGCCGAGGTGGCCGACGATCCGCTGTATACTTTCGTGGAAGGCGATATTTGTGATGGGGCGCTGGTCGGCGGGCTGCTGGAGGAGCATAACGTGCGGGCGGTGGTGAATTTCGCGGCCGAGTCGCATGTCGACCGGTCGATAGACGGGCCGGCCGCGTTCGTCGAAACCAACGTGGTGGGTACGTTCCGCATGCTGGAGGCCACCCGGCGCTATTGGGCCGATCTGGCCGAGCCCGAGCGGGACCGGTTCCGCTTCTTGCACGTCTCGACCGACGAGGTTTACGGCTCGCTGGGGCCGACGGGGAAGTTCAGCGAATCGACCGCCTACGCGCCCAATTCGCCCTACTCGGCCTCGAAGGCGGCCAGCGACCACTTCGTCCGCGCGTACCACCACACCTACGGACTGCCGACCCTGGTCACCAACTGCTCGAACAATTACGGCCCGTATCAGTTTCCCGAGAAACTTTTGCCGCTGATGATCCTAAACGCCCTGGAGGGCAAACCGCTGCCGGTTTACGGCGATGGCCGGCAGGTTCGCGACTGGCTGTACGTGGAGGATCATTGCCGGGCGATCCGTGCCGTTTTGGGCCGAGGTGCCGTGGGAGAGGTGTATAATATTGGTGGAGATTGCGAGCGGACCAACCTAGAGGTGGTCGAAGCGATCTGCGCGATTGTCGACCGGCTGCGGCCCGACCTTCCGCATCGGCCCTGTTCGTCGTTGATTACCCATGTGAAAGATCGGCCGGGTCACGACCGGCGTTATGCCATCGACGCGGGCAAGATCCGCGACCAGTTGGGTTGGAGGCCGCGGGAGGATTTTCAGTCGGGACTGGAGCGAACCGTCCGCTGGTATCTCGAGCACCCGACCTGGGTCGAGCGAATCACCTCCGGCACGTATCAGCGCGAGCGACTGGGGCTCGATTGAGCTGTGAGCGTTGAGCTATGAGCTTTGAGCTATGAGCTTTGAGCAGTGAGCAGTGAGCCATGAGCTTTTCGAAGGCCACGTTCTTCCTTGGCTCATAGCTCATAGCTCACTGCTCACTACTCATAGCGGTCAGTAACGCACGATTCCCCTTTCCTACACTTCAAATCCACAATCCCAAATCCCAAACTCATGAGCACTACAAGCTACTTTAAGAAGGGCATCATCCTGGCGGGCGGGGCGGGTACGCGGCTGCATCCGGCCACGCTGGCCATTAGCAAGCAGATGCTGCCCGTCTACGACAAGCCGATGATCTACTATCCGCTCTCGGTGCTCATGCTGGCCGGCATCCGGGAGATACTGCTGATCACCACGCCGCGCGACATCGGCCTCTTTGGGCAACTGCTGGGCGATGGCTCCCAGGTGGGGCTCTCCATCCAGTACGCCGTGCAGCCCGAACCCGGGGGACTCGCCCAGGCATTCATCATCGGCCGCCGGTTTGTCGGCTCCGATTCCGTGGCCTTGATCCTTGGCGACAATATCTTCTATGGCCAGGGCTTCCGGGTGATGCTCGAAGAGGTCGCTGCCCGATCGGCCGGCGCAACAATCTTCGCCTATCCCGTGCGAGACCCCGAGCGATACGGCGTGGTGGAGTTCGACGGCGACGGGGATGTTATCTCGCTGGAAGAGAAGCCCAAGCGGCCGAAATCAAACTACGCCGTCACCGGGCTCTACTTCTACGACAATCAGGTGGTCGACATCGCGGCCGACCTGCGGCCCTCCGCCCGGGGTGAACTGGAGATAACCGACATCAATCGGGCCTACCTCGAACTGGGCCAGTTGCACGCCAAAGTATTCAGCCGCGGGTTCGCCTGGCTCGACACGGGCACGCACGAATCGCTCATGCAGGCGGCCAACTACGTCGAGACGATCGAGCAGCGCCAGGGCATGAAAATAGCCTGTATCGAAGAGGTCGCGCTGTACAAAAAATTCATCGACGCCCAGCAGTTCGAAAAACTCGCCCGATCACAAGACAACGCCTACGGCCAGTACCTACGGAGCCTTCTCTCCCGGCCCGGATAATCTGAACAGAGACCGGTTCCGCGTTGGGTGGCACTGGCGTCTCGCCGGTGAAATCCAAAACGAGGCTTGCTCGTTGCCGTTCCAGGAGATCGCCGCGCGTATGGGCGGATTCCCGCTTGTGTGGCCACAAATCGGCAGACGCGCGGCGGGCTTTGAAAACATCAACGAACAATGCTGGGACTACGCACGGGAAACGCTGCGCGGGTGCCACTGCCGACTGGTCCGGCAGTGCGAAGCACAAGCCCCAGAAGACTCTGCTGGACAAGCCGGCAGTGGCACCCCGGAAGCATCCGTCAAGAAGGGGATCTGACCGATCGACTAGCGCGACCAGCCCTCGGCCGTGTCGAGGTCGATGGTTTGCGTGTAGACGCCCACCACCTCGTCGCAGATGACGGCCTGGGCGTCATTTAGAGTCGTTGCGTTAGGCAGGTTGTCCAGATTGACGCACCACGTCTTTGCGGGATCCGTATCGCAGTTCCAATCCGGGCCGGCCAACGTAACATGCCGAACGAGCCGGCCGCTTGTTGTTGAGGTGGTCAACTCATTAGCCACGGCGACCACGCGATACCAGAGGAACACTTTGCCGTTGGTGAGCATCAGCCAGTCGTTCTCCTTGACGTCGAGATACTCGCCCTTGTCTTCAGTGCCAGGGAGGTTTGCCGCCACATTCGACGGTATGGCCAGTTCCACGTCGCCACCGCCGTAGCCGCCGCCCGGCGGGAACGTTGCCACGGCCACCCGCTCGCTCGGCTTGGGGTTATCCGAGTCGATATTGGTCAAAGTCGACGTGACCTGGAAATTCCGCTTGTAGAAGACAATGACCGAGACCGCGCAGAGATTCTCATTACCCGACGAGGGCGTGACCATTACCATCCACGAATAGTTGCCCTCGATCGGCCGCACGCCGCTGCCGTCAACCAACAGCTCCGGCCGCTCGTCGTCATCCTCCGGCCTATAGAACACCATGTCGTCCTGCCAAGTGAATATCCGATCGGCCACGAACCGGTGCATGGATGACAACGATGTCGTTGGTGTTTTCCGCAACGTCAGCCGGGGAACGCGCCATGCGGCGCCGCTTGCAAACGCAACGTAGTAGCAGTACGGGAAGCTGCCGATGGTATTCACGTCTGCATTGGTGACATCCTTGCCCGCAACGTCCATGGCTATGGCCACAAACAGCGGATCAATGACAGTGGCGGGATGGCCCGTCGGCTTAACATCCGCCGGGTCGAAGCTGGTATTACCCGGTTGCAACCACATGTCGACCTCTTGCGCCGGATTGTCCGTGGCGGTCCGCGTCCTTTCCAGCATCTTGCGGACTTTGATCTCCCGCAGCGCGGCGCGGCCACAAGCGGCCGAGCGGTCGGCCTTGCCCGTCTCGACTAAAGAGAACCGTCCCACCGGGATAAGCGCCGCCACGCCCATCAGGCCGATCGAGAGGACGAAGATGGAGATCAGCACCTCCATCAGGCTCACGCCGCCCCGATTGCGGCGGCCAGTGGCAATGCGTGCCAGACGCAGAGAAACGCCCAGCCAGTTAACAAGGGTCCCGTTCATCACAGCCTCCTCCCGTCCCATGCCCTCTCGGGCGAATCGCCGGGCAGCCCTTATGCCGGACGACTGAATAGTCGATTAGTCCCGATTGCCGCTGGCCAAGGCGATGCAGATACCTTCGGCCACTTCCGCCGGTCGAAATTGCGACATCCGCTCGAAAAGCGCTCTTTCCGCCCAGCAGCATATCAGACCACTCCACCACTTGTGAAGTATACACGAAATTGCCACGCAAAGCCAGTGTTTTACGGCCGCCCGGGAGTTGGCTGGCGTGCCCGGAAGTTACGTGGTGGTAACGGTTTGCGTTGAGGTGTGAAAATGGCCCACATAGGATGGGGGGCAAGTTGGCTAAGCTGGCCCCTGGAATTGGCAAGGTGCGGTTTCTCCGCCATGGGGCATGTGTCGTTCAGGAGGGGCGATTGGGGAATAGGTACGGATCGGCTAAGTGGAACGCGCCACCCACCAGCCCCACGGCGATGATCTGGGCAAAGCTCAACAGCGATAGAAGCAAAGCGCTGGCGCTGCTGACACCCAGTGCCGTGAAGAACAGCACGAAGCCGCCTTCCCGTACGCCCATGCCGCCGATCGAGATGGGTGCCATGGAGATCAGCCAGATAATGGGCACCGACAGGAAGTAGTACGCCAAGGGCACGCCCAGCCCCAGCGAGAGCCC
>CAZDHN010000450.1:0-5619 GCA_964505115.1 uncultured Planctomycetaceae bacterium | reverse complement strand
ATTCGGCCGACATGCCGCGCGACTTCGGAGCCTATGAGCTTCTGAGCGAGATCGGCCGCGGCGGCATGGGCGTGGTCTATAAGGCGAGGCAGAAGGCACTGGACCGCTCGGTGGCGATCAAGATGATCCTGCCCGGTCACCTGGCCTCGCCCGAGCATGTCCGCCGCTTCCAAACCGAGGCCAAAGCGGCCGCCCGACTGCAACATTCCAACATCGTGCACATCCACGAAGTGGGCGAGATTGACGGGCAGCACTTCTTCGCCATGGAGTACGTCGAGGGTGTCAGCCTGGCCGGGCGGATCGCACAAGGACCGATCGACATCCCGGATGCCGTCCGCTGGGTGGCAACCATCGCCCGGGCTGTCGCCCGACTGCATCAGCAGGAGATCGTGCATCGCGACCTGAAGCCGTCGAACATTTTGCTCGACTCCGAAGAGCAGCCGTTCGTAACCGACTTCGGCCTGGCCCGAGTGTTCGTGCCCGGCTCGGAAGCGACGACAACCGGCGTCATAGCCGGCACGCCCAGCTATATGTCGCCGGAACAGGCCTCCGGCCGGCGCAAGCAGGTGGGACCGGCGAGCGACATCTACAGCCTGGGCGCGATCCTCTACGAACTGCTGACCGGCCGGCCGCCGTTCCGCGAGGAGAACCCGTTGGATACGCTGATGCAGGTGCTCTCGCGGGAACCGAACCTGCCGCGAAAGCTCAATCCGCGTATTCCGCGGCGCCTGGAGTTGATCTGCCTGAAGTGTCTGGCCAAATCGCCGGAGGAACGATACGCCTCGGCCGACGCGCTGGCCGACGACCTGGAGCGCTTCTCCCGGGGCGAGGCGCTCGAAGCCCGACCGCCGCATCCGGGCCAACGACTCTGGCGTTGGGGTTGGCGTCAACCGGCGTTGGCGTCGCGGCTGGGGGCGTTGGGAATCTTCTATTTCGTGGAACTGGTCAACTACAGCACCCGCTCGGTCGATTCCGCGTTCCATCTGAAGATATCGCTCATCGTGGCCATCTGGGCTGTCGCCTCGATCATCTTGCAGCAATTCCTCGACAGCCGACGATGGTCGATTCCCGCCCGATTCGGCTGGGGCCTGCTCGACTCGATCCTGCTGCTGGCCGTGCTGCTGGTGGCCGACGGCGCCGCCAGCCCGCTGGTTGTTGGCTACCCGCTATTGATAGTCGGCTCCGGACTCTGGTTTCGCACGCGATTCGTCTGGTTCATGACCGCGCTATCGCTGGCCTCTTACGGCCTGCTGGTGATTGATTTCTACCAGCGGCGCCCGTACTTACAGTCCGGTTTCGACGCCGCCGTGGACCGGCACGTCATCTTCGCCGTCTCGCTGGTCGTCCTGGCCGCCTGCGTCGCCTACCTCGTCCAGCGCGTCCGCGCCCTAAGCAGCTACTACGGCCAGCAGCCGTGAGGGAGCTTCGCAATTTGAACGAACTCGTGCTCGTTCAAGGCGTGGAGGTCAAATTGGCTTTGCACGCCAGCGCGGGAATGGAATGCCGGCGGCAGAGATCCAGGAACGGCTTTGCGACCAGTTCAGCGGCGATGCTGGGCGGCAAGCGCCAGGAGCCACCGCGGAACACGAGCGACTGCTCCGCCGCCAAGTGATCGTACACGCGTTTCATCCTCGCCATCACGGGCAGAAGGCCGCCCGCCCGGCGTCGAGTGATCTTGGCCACGGAATAGATGATGTGGCCCGCGCTAACTTCGCCGCTGAATTCGATCAATCGCTCCAAGCCCGAAATCGGCTGAACGTCAGGCAGGCCGAATTCATGCATCGACTTTCCGCCGGGTAGCGGGTCTCGTGGAAACAGCGGGTCGATACGCACGAAGACGGGAATCCCCTCTTTCCGAAGAAAGCGGAGTGCCCGCATGCGGCTCTCAATACTCGGGGCCGCGGAGTCGAGAAGCCGTCGATGCGAGTCGTTCTCGAAAGCCAGCGAACACTCCAGTCGCAACGCCGGATTGGCATGGGTCTTGAACCATGCGCGGCGCGGATGATCCGCCGACAATTCATTCAAGCGGCGCATGACGCCAACGTACCGATTGTCCATCAGTAGGGCCAGGTTCTTCGTCAACAGCGTGACGCTCGTGAAGCGATGCCGCCTTTCGGCCAGTCTTTCCAACACAAACAGCGTGTCGCGAAACTCCCGTTCCAACGATTGGAGCGGATCGGTGCTGTTGGATAGATGAACCGGTGCCGGCGGAACGTCGTGGGTTTCCAGCGCATCCAGGTCCTTGACGAGCGCCTTGCGAAAATCGCTCTTGCAGTTCGGCCTCGCATCGACATACCCGGCCGCATAGCAATACTGGCAGGCGTGTTCGCAGCCCGTGTACACGTTGATGCAGTAACGATGCCCGGAGGGAAACTGCCGCTGATCGGCGAACGGGCAATACCACTTGAGCACGCGAGGCCGCGTCACCTCCAGCAGCGTCTTCTTCGAGGCGTGCGGAAGAAAGTAAAGCGCCACGGCCGCGCGCTCCCGCTCGTCGAGTTTCTCGAAGACCGGGGCGTATTTCGGATGGATTCGCCCGGCAAGCGCCAATCCGGTCTCGATTTGCTGTCGCACGGTACGAGTACCTTCTTCCCGTTAGAGTGGCTGTGTTTCCACAACGGCCCGCCAGCATGTACGCACGTATACCATATCAGGTATTTCCAAAGTTTCAAGTCGATTCTTGCTCACTTGCGGACACGAAGCGTACGGCTACTTTGGCTGCGTTAGCCGTCAGCGGAAGCTGGCGGTTGGGTTGTGGCTCGCTCAAGCTGTCCAACCGGAAGTGTTGTTTTGGGCAACCGCCGACTTCCGCCTGCGGCTATTGTCGAATCGAAGGCAACCTAATCTTTGTAGCTTGCCTAGCCTGCTCGTTTGGGCCAGTCGTCGCATCGCGTTAAATCGCACTAACCGTACAATTCCGGAAAGTTGGCTAAACCACCAAAATCCCTCCATCCGATACCCATTACGAGAGACCGTATTCCGGTCGGCTGTCGGTATGTCTCGGCGGACGTATTGACGAGGCCCGCGGTCGCAACCAGGACGGCCCGTTCCGAGGGGCGGGAAGAAGGCAAGGGGCACGCGGAGCCAGGCTCCCAAAACACGCGGAAAGAATATAATGGCACGCAAACTAATCGGTTTATTCGTTGTGGCGGCCGTCGGACTCTGGTCACCATCCGTGGTTTGGGCGCAAGGTTCGTCCGGGAATCAGTACCGTGACCGTGACCGTGACGAAAGCCCGACGCTGGCCGAGCGGGTCGACAATTTCGGCCGCAACGTGGCCGAAGGACTAGGGAACCTGCTCCCCTTCAAAAAACCGTCGGCCCAACCCCAAAACAACTCGTCGCGGACCAATCAAGACAGCAAAGCCGGAACCAATTCGCATCGACGCCCTTCTTACGCGGAGTTCCGCAAACGGGCCGCCGAGGAAGCGGCCGCCAAAACCGGCTCGAGTCGGGCCGGCAGCGTAATGGGATCGCAATCGCAAAAGTCCACCGGCGACGATAACTCGGCCGGTTCGGCGCGGAAATCGCAGGTGACCGTGGTTCGTCCTTCCGGCTCGTCGTCATCGGGCTCGTCGTCATCGGGCTCGTCGAGAACGGGTGATATGAAAGTGCCGTCGCTGGCGGCAAGGTCGCCGACGCCGGTCGCTTCGATCAGCAAGTCAACCGTAAAACAAGTTCGGACTCCCGGACCGACCATACCGCTGCACAAGCGGCTGTCTACATTCAGGCAATCGACGTTTGGCCATGCCCAACCGGCCGAATCCACCGACACCCCAAGCACATTCACCGACACCTCGGTCACGTCCAGCGACACTCCCACCACGGCGGAACCGACCGCCTCACTTGACCAACCGGGTGAGGCCGAGGTTCAGTCGAGCGACTCGGACACTTCGGCACGGGCAGCGGAGCCGGCCAAAAGCGTAGCGCCGACCCTGGCGCCTTCGCGACCGAGGGGCGCTGCGAGATTGGCAGTGCCGCGTTTGGCCAGGCGGTCCTCGCCGACGAAGACGCCCGCCGGCGATGTCAAGAGCGACAAGCCGACAGCCACCCCCAATCCGCTTAGCCCGGACGTTGCCGTCGACACGCCCGCGCCGACCGCGAAGGTTCAATCGGCCATTGGCGAAAGCGTTTTGTTCACGCAGCAGAGCCCGATTCTCGACGTGAAGACGATCGGGCCGAGGCGGATTTCCGTGGGCAAGGAATCGACATACGAGGTTATCATCCAGAACTCGGGCCGGGTCGCCTCCGAAGGCACCGTGGTTTCCGTCGATCTGCCCGAATGGGCCGACGTGCTGGGCGCCGAGGCGAGCGTCGGGCTGGCCGATCTGGCCGCCACCCGGCAGGAGACCCGACAAGTGCAATGGGCGGTCGGCAAGTTAGAGGCCGCCGGCCAAGAGCGACTGGTCCTGAAGATCATCCCTCGCCAAAACCGCCCCATCGATCTGGCCGTCAAATGGAACTACAGTTCCGTCGCTTCGGAGGCCAAAATCGAGGTCCAGCAGCCCAAGGTATCGCTGCAACTGGACGGGCCGCGAGAAGTGCTCTTCGGCGCGAAGGAAGTCTTCAAGCTGGAACTGACCAACAGCGGCAACGGCGACGCGGAAAACGTGATGGTCGCTCTGCTGCCGATCGCGCGGGACGGGAGTCCGCCGGCAACACACAAGCTGGGCACTCTGGCCGCCGGCAAGAAGCAAACCATCGAGATCGAAATTCTGGCCCGGCAGACCGGTAGCCTGACGGTCCAGGTCGAACTGCGCGGCGACGACGGCGTGCAGGCCGAACTGGCCGAACAAATCCTCGTCCGCCGCGCCAACCTGAAGGTCTCCGTCGAAGGGCCCAAGGTTCAATACGTGGGCAGTCCGGTCGCTTATCGGATCGACGTGAGCAACCAGGGCGACGCGGCGGCCGAAAAACTGAAAATCGTTGCCGCCATTCCGCCGGGCGCGAAGTACCTTTCCAGCAACCTGGATGGCGAACTCGGCCCGGATTCCAATCAGGTGGTCTGGAACCTGGACTCAATTGCCGTCGGCGAGAAGCAATCGCTGCTTTTACAGTGTCACCTCGGCCTGGCCGGCGTGATCAAACTGGACGTGCTCACCACGGCCGAGGGCGACCTGACCGCCTCGGCCACCGCTACCACGCAGGTCGAAGCCATGGCCGACCTGGCGCTGGAGGTCTCCGATCCGGCCGGACCGATTGCCGTCGGCACCGACACCGTCTACGAGTTGCGAATCCAGAACCGGGGTACCAAGGGCGCCGAGAACATCGACGTGACCGCCTATTTCTCCCAGGGTATCGAACCGGTGGCCGCCGAGGGTGGCGGATACAAGATCGGGGCGGGGCAAGTAACCTTCGATCCGATTCGCTCGCTGCCGGCCGGCCAGGATATCGTGCTGAAGATCAAGGCGCGTGCCGAGACGGCCGGAAACCATATCTTCCGGGCGGAAGTCTACTGCAAACCGCTCGGCAGCCGACTGGTCGGGGAAGAGACAACCTACTTCTTCAGCTCCAAGGCCGCCGCGAGCGTGGCCTCAAAGCCCGACTCGCCCCGTAACGACGGCCACTCGGCCGGGCCGCTCAGGTAACCCGCCTCGACCGGTCCCAGGGCTCAACCTGC
>CAZDHN010000449.1:4043-5641 GCA_964505115.1 uncultured Planctomycetaceae bacterium | reverse complement strand
GTGGGCAACGAGGCAACGACGGTCGGCATGTCGATGCCATTCAGGCCGGGCAAGGATGTCGTGTCGCTATTGCACCGCGACTTCGCCGCCCATCTGCTACTGGGCGCGACGCCTTACGACATGGTCTGCCAATACCTGGCAAACGCCGATAGCCCCACGCACGGCCTGGAGGGCAACGTACATCACGGCGACGCCAAGAACCGCCGACTGCCCATGATAAGCCACCTGGGCAAGATGCTCAGTCCGGTGGTGGGCGGAACCTGGGCCGGCCGGCGACATGGCGAGGAGGTTTTTGGGCTGGCCGTTATCGGCGACGGCGGCAGCAGCACGGGCGAGTTTCACGAATCGCTCAATCTGGCCTCGGTCCACAACGTGCCGGTGCTGTTCCTCGTGGAGAACAACCATTACTCGTTCTCCACGCCCACCTCCGCACAATACAACTGTCGGCAGCTTTCCGACCGGGCACAAGGTTACGGCATATCGGGCCGGACTATCGACGGCACCGACGTTTGGGAGGTATACAACGCCGTTTGCGAGGCGTTGGAGGCCATGCGGGAGAACCCCGCCCCGGCGATCCTCGAATGCATGAGCGTTCGGCTGCACGGCCACGCGGCCTACGACAAGGCCGAGTACGTTTCGCAACAACAAATGGACCGCTGGCGCGATCGCGATCCGCTGCCCGACACTCGCCGCAAGCTGCAGGATGCCTGCGGGTTGGGCGAGTCGGAGACGGCGTCGCTGGAGGCAATGATCGAGGAGGAGGTGCAGTCGGTCGTGTCCCGAGCGCTTGCGGCCGCCCGACCCAAGCCAACGAGTTTGCCGTCGAGCGTTTTTGCAAGTTCTTCGCCGGCCGCGGTGAAGCCGTACCGGGCCGAACAAGTGAAGAACGGCACGGCGGTCAATCTGGCTTTGGACTATATCCTGACGGAGAATCCTCGGGCCTTCCTGACCGGCATGGACGTGGGTACGTACGGATCGGCGTTCAAGACGTGCAAGGGCCTGATCGATCGGCACGGCGCGGCTCGGGTGATCGACATGCCGATCGCCGAGTCGGGTATTATGGGGTTCGCCTTGGGGTCGTCGCAGGTTGGCGCCGAGCCGATTGTCGAATTCCAATTCGCCGATTTCTCGACCGAGGCCGTCTCGCAACTTGGTCTAAACGCCGGCACCTGGTATTTCCGCTCCGGTCGACCGGTGCCACTGGTGGTCCGCCTTCCCTGTGGCGGCGGGTTGACGATGGGTGCCTTTCATTCGGGCGAGTTCGAGGGGCTCTGGTCGCGGTTCCCCGGTTTGAAGTTGCTTTATCCGGCCACGCCGCAAGAGACCTTCGAGGCGCTGGTGGCTGGTCAGTTCGATCGCAACCCCTGCCTGGTATTCGAGCACAAGCTGCTCTACTGGAGCGAAAGCGGCCGGATCGATTTCGACGGCGACTTGCAGCGAGTTTGGCGAGCGCGCCGTTACACCGAGGGAACCGATCTGACGCTGGTCGCTATGGGAGCCATGGTACGCGAAGCGATCAAGGCCGCCGAAAGTTGCCCATATTCGGTTGAAGTCTGGAACCCCTTCGTGCTGCAACCTTTGGACATTTCGCCGATCGT
>CAZDHN010000449.1:0-3943 GCA_964505115.1 uncultured Planctomycetaceae bacterium | reverse complement strand
TCGCTATACTTGCCCGCCCAAGGGGCCGCCGAATCGGAGGCGACCATTATCGAGTGGTACGTTCGCGACGGCGACCATTTCGACAAGGGCCAAGTTCTGGCGCAGATCGACAGTGCCAAGTCGGTCTTCGACTTCGAGGCGATTTGCAAGGGCACGCTGATCAAGCTACTGCACCTGGAAGGCGAAACGGTCACGTTTTCCGAACCGGTGATGGAGATCGAAACCCGTGACGCCGCCATGAAGGACTGGATTCCGGCGGCCGATGAGAGCAAGAACCGTCCCCAACAGCTCTTCACACCCGACTTCGTCGTGCCGGCCGACACGAACGGCGCGATTCTGGCCGGCGTGGGCGGCTACCTTCCCGACCGGGTGGTCACCAATGCCGAACTGGCCGAGGACTTCCCGGAGATTACCGAGGACTACATCTTCCAGGTCACCGGCATTCGTGAGCGTCGCTGGGCCGCCGAGGACGAGAAACCGTCGGACATGGCCATCGCGGCCGCGCTGGAAGCTATCCGCAAGGCGCGGATTGCAACAAAGGATATCGACGCCGTCATCCTGGCCACCACCACGCCCGACGTGGCCATGCCCTCGACGGCTTGCATCCTGCAAGATCGGCTGAACCTGGGTGGCGTGCCGGCCTTCGACCTCAATGCGGCCTGTTCCGGCTGGCTCTACGCCGTGGCGATGGCCCGAAGCATGATACTCTCGAAGATGGCCAAAAACGTCCTGGCCGTCGGGGTCGACATGCAGTCGCAACTGCTGGACCGCAGCGATCGGAACACCTCGTTCATCTTTGGCGACGGCGCCGGGGCCGCCGTCATCTCGGCCGGACACGAAGGACACCGAATCCGCAACACCGTACTGGGTACCAACGCCCGAGGTATCCACATGGCCCGACGCGATGAGCCCGGCTACTGCATCTCCAAGGGCAGCGGAAAAACCGATCCGGCAATCCGCATCGACGGGCCGGCCCTGTTCCGCTTCGCCACCGAGAGCTTCACCGGGTTGATTCGTCAGGTCATCGCCCAAATGGGCTGGACACTGGACGAAACCAACTGGGTCATCCCGCATCAGGCCAACCAGCGAATTCTCAAAGCGGCCGCCAAACGGTCCGGGATCCCTTTCGACCGCTTCTGCATGAACGTCGATCGAGTGGGTAATACCTCCAGTGCAAGCATCCCGCTGGCCATTGTCGACGCGGAAAGTCGCCTCAAGTCGGGCGACAAACTGGTGCTCTGCTCCGTCGGCGCCGGCGTAACCACCGCCGCAATCGCCGTGGAGTGGTGAGCCTTGCCCCAGGTCGCCTAGTACTCAGTAACACCATACTTGATGGGTGCCACTGGCGTCTCGCCAGTGCAATGCAAACCGGGGCTTGCTCGTTATTGTTTCGAAAGATCGTTGCGCGTATGTGCGGGTTCTCGCTTATGCGGCCACGAATCGACTGACGCGAAACGGGCTTGGGGAACACTAACGAACAAGCTCCGGGCTAATCAGCACTGGCGAGACGCCAGTGGCACCCTGCAACCACCCATCAATTGGCGTGTTTCTGAGCGCTAGGGTTCGGCGCGACTTGGTTGCCTCCTCCACATCCGTTATAATGCGATCATGAAAGAAAGCACTCGCTACGTGAAGATTGTTGAGTGGTCCGATGAGGACGGTTGCTACGTAGGCAGTTCGTCTGGCTTGCTTTTCGGGGGGTGCCATGGAGATGACGAGAAGCAGGTATTCGAGCAACTCTGCCTTATCGTGGAAGAGACAATCCGCTTGTATCACGAATCCGGCAAGCCGTTACCTCCGCCCACATCCGGCCGCGACTTCGCGAACAAGATGCAGGGCGTTGCCTGAATAGGCGATGAACCCAACCGCGATCAACGTCGTGCGGTGAATCTGGGCCATGCCGCAGGTGGCAATCTGGATCACATTGAGGAGGCCTGGGATGAACACCGTGGTGAGTAGTACACCGCGAATGACGGCGATGAATGTCGCGGAAGATACGATCTTTGCCGAGCTTGAGGATGGGCGTACCATCAGCGTTCCGCTTGCGTGGTCTTGGCGATTGTCCGAGGCGACAACCGAGCAGCGCAAGAATTTCGAAATCATCGGCAATGGAGAAGGTGCCCATTGGCCCGATATCGACGAGGACATCAGCATTCGCGGCATGTTGTCCGGCGTGCCCGCGCGCCCTCCGAAGAAACAGGCAACCACGTCGTAGCTGGATTCGCAAGAATTCAGCCCGTGAGCGTGAATCCGTCTGAATTCTTGCGAATTCAGCTACCACGGTGTCAACGATCCATTGAGGTTCCGCAAACCCGTTCCCGCGTCCCCATGTTGCCTGGGGTTCGACGCGACTTGGTACTCTCCTCGCGTATCCGCTACAATCCATCGACCGTGGCAAGCTTCTGGCGAAGTCGATGACATTATCTCGATCTCAAATTCCACTTGAACTGCCTATTGAGACAACAATGCGAACTGAACAGAACGGAACAGAAGATGCACATGGCATAATGTTTCACCATTTCCATGATAAAAAGCATCTTAAAGGGCAGGGCGCAATTTCCGCTGATCAATTCGAGAACATTATCGAATACTATGGCGATAGGCTGTTGTCCGCTCAAGATTGGTTCAACAAAGCAAGAACAAACTCTCTAAATAACAAAGAAGTATGCCTGACTTTTGATGACGCACTCCTGTGTCAATACGACATTGCTCTTCGTGTGCTGGAAAAATACAACCTTACGGCGTTTTGGTTTGTCTATTCGTCCGTGTTAAGCGGAGAAGTTGAAAGCCTTGAGGTATATAGAAAATTCAGGACAGCATACTTTCCCAATATTGATGACTTTTACAGTCACTTCTTTTTCACTCTGAATGAAACGGGCTATCGCAATGAAGTGGAATCGTCACTCAGAAATTATTCGCACGAAGACTGGGGGCATTTTCCTTTCTACTCAAGAAATGATACTAAATTCAGGCATATAAGAGATACTGCCCTTGGCGTCGACAAATACAATCATGTCATGGAACTAATAATGCGGGATTACGACATTGACGTGAATGACTTTTCATCCGATTTATGGATGGGTGTTGAGCATATACAAGAACTCGATAGCAAAGGTCATATCGTTGGATTACATTCGCACACTCATCCAACGCAGTTGGTAAACCTCTCGGTGTCAGAACAAGAAAAAGAATACCAAGACAATTATCGATTTCTTTGTGGGCTATTGGGGAGTAAACCTAAAACTGTATCACACCCTTGTAATTCATATGATAACCAAACCCTATCCATTTTGCGTAACCTTGGTGTCGAGATTGGATTTAGAGCAAATATGGAAAAGCATTTCTTCTCGGAATTGGAATTCCCGAGGGAAGATCATGCAAACGTAATAAGGAGGATTGAACAATGAAAATTACTGTGTTTACAAGTAATCAGCCTCGCCATATTTCACTTATCGAAAACCTGGCATCAATTGCGGATGAAGTGTTTGCCATACAGGAATGCAATACTGTTTTCCCCGGGCAAGTAGAAGACTTTTTTAGGCGCTCCGAGGTCATGCAAAGATATTTTCATCATGTCATTGATGCGGAAAGAATAGTATTTGGGTCACCACGTTTCTTGCCATCCAATGCCCAGTCTCTATCGTTGAAGTCCGGTGATCTCGGGAAATTGGATATGGATATTCTTGGTTCAGCATTACAAAGTGATTATTACATTGTGTTTGGCAGTAGTTTTATCAAAGGAAGACTACTGGAATTTCTAGTTGAAAACAGAGCGATAAATATACACATGGGAATATCTCCATATTACAGAGGAAGCAGTTGTAATTTCTGGGCGTTGTATGATGGGAAACCTGATTTCGTTGGTGCAACCATACACTTACTATCAAAAGGCTTGGATTCTGGAGCTATGCTATTCCATGCCATCCCGGAAGCACAAGAAACA
>CAZDHN010000448.1:0-5645 GCA_964505115.1 uncultured Planctomycetaceae bacterium | reverse complement strand
CGACCAGGGCCATGTTACGCAGCCCGGTATCTTCAGCCAGGTCCGACCGGCCGAGAACCACTACGCCCTGACCGTGCCCGACCGAATGGTCGTTCAGGCAGCCCAACCGGAAATCGACAAGATCATCGCCACCAGCGAGAATCCCCAGGCGGCCGACGCCCAAGTTGCCGCCCAAATGCCCGACTGGCGCAAGCAAGGATACGGCTACTGGCTTCTGGTGATTGGCGGCTTGGGGATATTCTGCGGCTGCGTGGGCAAGAGTGCCCAATTCCCCTTGCACGTCTGGCTGCCCGACGCCATGGAGGGCCCCACGCCCGTCAGCGCGCTAATCCATGCCGCCACGATGGTCGCTGCCGGCGTTTATCTGGCCGGTCGTTTCTACCCGGTCTTCGCGCCCGAGGTGCTGCTGGTAATCGCTTACGTCGGCTGCATAACGCTGTTCATGGCGGCCACGATCGCCATCGTGGCGACGGACATCAAGCGTGTGCTGGCCTACTCGACGATCAGCCAGTTGGGGTACATGATGCTGGCAATCGGCGTGGGCGGCTGGGTGGCCGGACTGTTCCACTTGCTTACTCACGCCTTCTTTAAGTCGCTGCTGTTCCTTTGCTCCGGCTCGGTGATCCACGCCTGCCACACAAACGAGATGCCGGAGATGGGCGGGCTGCTGAAGAAGATGCCCTGGACGGCCTACACCATGCTGGCCGGCTGCCTGGCCATTTCCGGGGCGGGCATCCCGCTGGTGATCGGACTGAGCGGCTTCCACTCCAAGGATTCGATCCTGGCACAGGTCTTCGCCTTCAAGAATATCCACCCGACGCACGGCTGGTTGTTCTACGCGGCCGCGCTGGGGGCCGCCATCACGGCCTTCTATATGTTCCGCCTTTGGTTCATGACCTTCCTGGGCAAGCCGAAGGTTCAGGAAGTCTACGACCACGCACACGAATCGCCCAGGGTGATGGTCGTTCCGCTGGTGATCCTGGCTACCATGGCCGCGATATCCGGCTGGCAGGAACCGATAAGCGGGTTCGGCATGGCTGGTCTGGTGGAGCAAGCGCGTCCGCTGGGTACGGCAATAGATTCACCGGCCGGGCAACTGCTGACGGAAGTTGTCATCCCGGCCGAGCCGGCCGGCTTGCACTTTCCGCACGAGATCCACGTACCGGTTTCGTTTATTGCCTTTTTTGCCGGTTTGGGGGGCATATTGCTGGCGACGGCCCTTTACTGGATCCGCGCGCTCGATCCGGAAAACGCTCGCCGCGCCTTCGCCCCGATCCACCACTTCCTCCTGCACAAGTGGTGGTTCGACGAATTATACGACCGGCTGTTCGTGCGGCCCGTGCTCTGCGTCAGCGGTTGGGTCTCCGCAATAGACACCCAGGGAATCGATCGGCTGGTTAACGGTCTGGCCCGATCTGCCCGCGCCGTGGCGACCGTGGACGACTGGATCGACCGGCTATTTGTCGACGGGCTGGTCAACCGGACGGCGTCGACCATGTACGGGATTGGGCTTGGGCTTCGCCGTGTTCAGACGGGCAACCTTCGCCAATACGTAATGCTGCTGGCCGTCGGCACCGTGGCGTTGTTTATTGTTATTAGTTGGTATTGGAGTTACGCGGTTGGAGGGTAACTCGGCACCTCGGGGTTTGCCCCGACGTGCCGAATGATTTCGCATTATTCGAGCAACAGATAAGCCATGTTCGTGAATTTTCTATCGCACCCGGTTCTGATCCTTAGCCTGATCATTTTCCTGCCCGCCGCCTCCGCGCTGGCCATCTGCTTCCTGCCGAAGCAGCGAGAGGAGTTGATCAAGCTGTTCTCGCTCTTTACGACGGTGGCCGTCTTCGGGCTGACCGTTTGGCTGGCGATACCGGCCGGCGAGCAGGAGGAATCGACCCGATTCGCCCTCGGCGTGGCCGAAATGCAGGACGCCTTCAGCCTGAACTGGATACCCTCGTTCGACATCTACTACGCCCTGGGGATCGACGGCATCAGCTTCCCCTTGGTCATGCTCACTTCGTTCCTTAGTATGTTGTCGATGTGGGCGAGTTGGAACATCAAGAAACACATTAAGGCCTACTGCATACTGTTTCTGCTTTTGGAAACCGGCATGCTGGGCGTGTTCATGTCGCTGGACTTCTTCCTCTTCTACGTCTTCTGGGAAGTGATGCTGCTGCCGATGTACTTCCTGATCGGCGTTTGGGGTGGGCCGCGGCGCGAATACGCGGCGATCAAGTTCTTCCTCTTCACGCTGGCCGGCAGCGTGCTGATGTTGGTCGCCCTGTTGATGCTCTACTTCAATAGCGACCTGCGCCGCCTGGACGAAAACCAACTGCAAGCCTGCCGCGTTCACGCTTCGGTAATAACCGAAATTTATGCGGGCCCGGCCGACGAGCCGATCCATACCTTCAACATGCTGGCATTGGCCGAGTTGGGGCAATTGCAGAACTCGCCCTTCGACGACGAACTGCTCTGGGGTAAGTCGATTCAATGGTGGGCCTTCCTGCTGTTGCTGATCGGCTTCCTGGTCAAGGTGCCCGCCGTGCCCGTGCATACCTGGTTGCCCGACGCACACGTGGAGGCACCCACGCCAATCTCGATGATTCTGGCCGGCGTGCTGTTGAAGATGGGTGGTTACGGGATAATCCGCGTCTGCTACCCGGTCTGTCCGGCCGCCGCCTTCGATCTGGCCTGGCTGGTCTGCGGAATCGGCACGCTAAGCATGGTCTACGGTGCCTTTGCCGCCATGGCCCAAAAGGATTTCAAGCGGCTGGTCGCTTACAGTTCCGTCAGCCACATGGGCTACGTGGTGCTCGGCTTGGGTGTCTGCTCAATGTCGGTCGACAACCTCGACTACTGGAAGATGGGCATGAACGGGGCCATGTTCCAGATGATCGCCCACGGACTCAGCTCGGCCGGCATGTTCTTCCTGGTCGGCGTGGTTTACGATCGGGTACACCATCGCGACCTCGACAAGTTTGGCGGGCTGTTCGCCCGAATGCCCGTCTACAGCGGTCTGGCGATGGGAATTTTCTTCGCCGGCCTGGGGCTGCCCGGCCTCTGCGGCTTTATCGGCGAAGTGTTCGTCGTGCTCTCGGTTTGGACCTACAGTCAGGCTCTGGCGGTGGTGGCGGCCTCGGTTGTCATCCTCACGGCCGGCTACATACTCTGGACCCTGCAGCGCGTCTACCTGGGTCCCGAATACAAGGGCCCGCACGGCGAAGCCCTGACACCGATCACCCGACGCGAATTTTGCATCGCCTCGCCCCTGCTGGCACTGGCGATTGTCTTCGGCGTCTACCCGCAAGCGATCTTCAACTACATGACGCCCAGCGTGAACCGCACCGTCGACAACCTGTCCGCCTGGAGGGTTCGCCAGAGCCAACCGGCCGCGACTCCAGCCGCCGACACTTCGGATGCCACATCGGGTGCCACTGCTGGCTTGTCCAGCAGTGTTGTCGCCACGAGGTCGGTGCTTCGCACTGCTGAACAAGCCAGCAGTGGCACCCCAAGCCAACCGGCACCCAATACTTTGGGTGCTAACACAACCTTACCCGCCCCGCAAACGGAGCGGCTTGCACTGCAAGTTATCACCGAGGGATCACGGCAGCCGTGAAGTTTCACCAACTAATTCAGAACGCACTCCATCTCGACGGCGAATTGGGCCAGTCGCTCTTGGCGTTTCGGCCCGAGCTGATCATCTGCGCCACGATCGTCGCGCTTCTTATCGTTAGGATGCTGGCCCCCGGGCGGCAGACCAATGCGTTCTACGTCACGCTGATCGGCTCGGCGGTCGCGCTCTGGATGTCGGCGCCCTGGCAATACCTGAGCCCCGGGGGACTCGAACATTCGCAACAAATCTTCAGCGGCATGTTGGTGTTCGACACGTTTTCGGTATACATGCGCGCCTTGCTGTTCTTCTTCGTGCTGCTGCTGGCGGCGTTCACACAGATCTCCGGTATCCCCGACCGGCGGGACGCAACCGATTTCTACGTACTGGTGCTTGGCGCCGTGTTGGGTATGTGCCTGATGGTGTCGGCCAACCACATGCTGATCGTCTTCCTGGGAATCGAGATGGCCAGCGTGCCCTCGTACGTGCTGGCCGGCTTCCTCCGGCAGCAGCGGCGCGGTAGCGAAGCGGCCCTGAAATACGCCGTCTACGGGGCGGCGGCGGCCGGAATAATGCTCTACGGTATCAGCCTGCTGGTGGGCGTGTTGGGCTCCGCCCATCTGCCCACCATGGCCACCCAACTGGCCGAAATGCTGCGCGATCCGGCGGTCGGCGGCAGCCGGCACTTGGTCCTCGTGCTTGGCGGGCTGATGGTGGCGGTCGGGCTGGCGTTCAAGCTTTCGGCCGTACCGTTCCACTTCTGGGCACCCGACGTCTTCGAAGGCGCTTCGGCCGAAGTGGCCGCCTTCCTCTCGATCGCCTCGAAAGCCGCCGCGTTGGCACTTCTGGTACGGGTTGGGCTGGGGCTGGGAACTTCGGTCGATGCGGCCGATCTGGCCGCGCTGGAGCCGGCGCGGCAGTATATCGTTGGACTGATCGCGCTACTGGCGGCCGTCACCTGCACCTTCGGCAACCTGGCGGCCTACGGGCAGACGAATATCAAGCGGATGCTGGCATACTCGACAATCGCCCACGCCGGCTACCTGATGATGCCGGTCGCGGCAGCCGTGGCACTGGCCGGCTACGATCCGGCGGCCGCCCGATCGGCCGTCGGCTCGATGGCCTTCTACCTGGGAATCTACCTCTTTATGAACCTGGGCGCGTTCGCCTCGGTAGCCTTCCTGCGCAACGCGTTGGATAGCGAGCAGATCGACGACTACGCCGGGCTGATCCGCGTTTCACCCGGCCTGGCCATCTGCTTCTCGATCGTGCTGTTCAGCCTGGTGGGACTGCCGCCGTTGGCCGGATTCGCCGCCAAGTTCGCCATCTTCGCCTACGTCTACAAGGCCGGGCTGCTCGCTCTGCTGGCCATCGGCGTGCTCAATACCGTGTTAAGCCTGTTCTATTACCTGCGAGTCGTCAAAGTAATGGTCATGGCCGACGACGCGGAAACACCGCCGGCCGGCGTGCCCATGGCATCGATACCGGGCGCCTTCTGCCTGATCGTCACGCTGCCGATCGTCGTGCTGGGCGTCTGGTGGAACGGCCTGTTCGTTTGGGCCCAAGCCGCCGCCTCGCAATTGCTGTGAGAGAGGGACGAGGGGTGAGGGACGAGGGACGAGGGGCGAGGGGTTAGGGACGAGGGGCGAGGGAAATTTGGGGTGCCACTGCTGGCTTGCCCAGCAGTGTTTTTCCGGAGTTTCTGCTTCGCACTGCTGGACAAGCCAGCAGTGGCACCCTTCTTCAAGTGGTTGCTGCACGCTGGCATTCCGATCGGGCGAGTAACAGATGAACCCTCCAAGCCTGATCGATACGCACGCACACCTCGACGACGAGCAGTTCGCCGCCGACTTGCCGGCTGTCCTCAAGCGGGCTCGGCGGGAGGGCGTCGGAACTGTCATCTGCCCCGGCACGACGGCCGAATCGAGCCGAGCGGTCGTCCGGCTGAGCGAGACGCAAGAGACCATCCACGCAGCCGTGGGAATCCACCCTAACTCCTGTGCCGAAGCGACCGAAGATGATTGGCGCCAAGTCG
>CAZDHN010000447.1:0-5654 GCA_964505115.1 uncultured Planctomycetaceae bacterium | reverse complement strand
CTTTGTTCTGAAAACGCACCCTAATGTTGGCGATTCCGTGACCCAGCTACGCTTCGGCCGGATGAACCGGATTTATTCTAGGTGCTTGCGGTTGCCAGGGCTTCGACCTCGATTGGTCGTAGTCTGCCGTCTTATTGATCTTTGCACGGTCAATGCGCGGATCAAGGGAGTTTCGCCGGGGAACCGGGCTTCGCCCTCGGTCATTGGCCATGCAAGGGTCGATAGAACGGTGCCTTGCGTCAGACGATCGAGCGGTAGTAGTCGATCGAGCGGCGCAGGCCTTCCTCGAAGCCGACTTTGGGCTCGTATCCCAACAACTGTCGCGCCTTGGTGATATCGGCAAGGCTCTCGCGAACGTCGCCGGTACGAGGGGCTTCGTGGGCCGGCTGCACGTCGGTTCCCAGCAGTTCGTTGAGCACGTCGATCAGTTCGAGCAGATCGGTGCTACGGCCGTTTGCCACGTTCAGCACGTGGCCGGCAACGCCCGGGGCTTCCGCCGCCAGCAGGTTGGCGTCGACTATATTGCCCACGAAGGTGAAGTCTCGCGATTGTCCCCCGTCGCCATGGATTACCGGCTGACGTCCCTGTAGCATGGCGGTGATGAACAGGGGGATGACGGCCGAGTAGGCGCTGTCGGGGTCCTGTCGGGGGCCGAAGACGTTGAAATACCGCAGGGCCACCGTTTCAAACCCGTAGCTGGCGGTAAACGCCTGGCAGTAATACTCGGCGGCCAACTTGGCAACGCCGTATGGCGAGATTGGCATGGGCAGATCGGTTTCGCGCTTCGACGAGGTGGGCCGATCGCCGTAGGCGCTAGAGGAGGCAGCGTAAACCAAGCGACGCACGCCGGCCTGGCGAGCGGCGTCCAGCAGCGTGAGCGTGCCGGTTACGCAGGCCGAATTGGTATCCAGGGGCCGTTTCACACTCAACGGCACCGAGGCCAGAGCCGCCTGATGGAAGATGCAATCGACGCCTTCAACCGCCTGGCGGACCGCGTCGCCGTCGCGCAGGTCGGCCTCGATGAAGTCGATCCGCTCGCGGAACGCCTCCATGTTCGAGAGGTGTCCCGTGTTCAAGTTGTCGAGCACGCGGACCTGATCGCCGCGCTCGACGAGCCGGGCGGCAATGTGCGATCCGATGAATCCAGCTCCGCCGGTCACCAAGAATGTTTGCATCGAGTCTTCCGTTGTTCTGTTAACCGCGAATATCGTCCAATATTTGGCGATCTTTGGGAATCGTTCCCCTCATGCAAATTGTAGGACAGGAACCACGTTCTGGGAAGATTGGCTTGTGTGCCACGCGGGAAAACAAAAAACGGCCGGACCTCCGAGGAGATCCGGCCGCGTTTCCTAAGACTTCCGAGCCGAAACTAACAGGGCAAGTCTCAACTCGTCGAAGCCGTTCAATTCAAGGTTGTTCCGTCCACTTACCGGACGAAACGTTCGCTTTGCTCCGCCGTGAATCAGGTGATCCGCGACGGAAAGAAAGACAACCCTAGGCCTTCTTGGGAGCGGCCTTCTTCGGAGCGGCCTTCTTCGGGGCCTTCTTGGCGGGAGCCTTCTTCTTGGGAGCGGCCGTGGCGGGCGCGGCGGCTACCGCACAGCAGGTCTTCGGACGGCAGGTCTTCGGACGGCAGGTCCGGGGACGGCAGCGCTTCGGACGGCAGGTCTTCGGAGCACAGGTCTTCGGAGCACAGGTCTTCGGAGCGCAGGTCTTCGGAGCACAGGTCTTCGGAGCACAGGTCTTCGGAGCACAGGTCTTCGGAGCACAGGTCTTGGGACGGCAGGTCCGAACACGGCAGCGCTTCGGAGCGCAGGTCTTCGGAGCGCACGTCTTCGGGGCGCAGGTCTTCGGGGCGCACGTCTTCGGGGCGCACGTCTTCGGGGCGCAGGTCTTCGGAGCACAGGTTCGGGCAGCGTCAGCCTGACTAATCGGGCCAACCAGCACGAGACCGAGCACCGCGATGACCGCGATACAAATAACAAAAGTGCGATTCATTCTAGAATCCTCCAAAACAGAAAAAGGTGGGTACCGTAACGTTAATGGACTCACAGCAGCACCGCCAACCCTTATTCGTTCACGCTTCCTGACGGCTAAGAAACGGAAACCACACAAATACGCAACTGTGTCACGACGGCCAAGGACCGGTCCGCTGCCCTGTTGAAGCTTTGCGGCCTAGGCCGAATGGTTAAGTAATACACAGCTCAGGCTATTAAGCTAGCATGGTTGGTGGGAATGTCAAGCGGGGGAACGCGAGAAAATATACGCGTTACGTGGTAGTGGGACTTTAGGGGCTCTGTGCGGGAGACCTAGCCTAATGTACCTCATCTTCGCCGGTTTGTGCAGCCAACCGCCGAAATTGTGTGGAAGGGAACCCGGAGAAAGCCCACAGAGTTGCGATAACCTGTTTAATTTAAGTAGGTTGCGCAATATGACTGGCGGCCGAATAATACCGATGCACCGGCCAAAAAAGCCCCGGGGCTTTATTCGCACATGGCAAACAGGGGGTGCGGTTAGATTCCCTGGCGTGAGTAAACTCAGCCGACTGCCGGATCGCTCAACGCTGAAAAGCGTCGGCAGGTTTTTGTGCCTGTTGGGGCTGAGATTGGGCCTGGGCCGCCCGATTCCGAATCTCTTCGCGAAGCATCACCTGTTTCCGGGCCATCTCTTCCGGGTCTTCGAAATTCAGCAGAAGCGGTGCCTCGCCCTCGAATACCACGGCGGCCACGCCGGCCACTCGCCAGCCTTCCGACACCTTGCGGACCATCCAAACCATCCGGTCGGTGTGCGGTGCTCCCGATGCATCGGTGTCGGTCCACAGGCTGGTAACTCGGGCACCGTCATCGGCCAATACCTCGACCTCTCCCAATTCGAATCGGGCCGTATCGCTTCCCGGCGGAGAGACCACCATCCCGTGCGCGGCAGTCTTTTGTCGGGCAATGGGAGTGAGCATTGCGGCGGCCTTCTCATCATCTCCCACGCGAACCGCGTCGAGAAATCCGCGTACCGCCGCGGCCGCCCCTTCGCTGGGCGATGCCGCCTGATCGCCTGAGTTCTCTCCAGTACCGGCTTCCGGCGGGTTTTCGGCCGGCGTGCCGCTCTTGTCCGCATCGCCGCATCCCAGCGTACCGATGGCCACAACCGCCAACAACAGCATCCAATGCCCGTATCGCATCCTTTGGGTCTCCTAGTTTGGGTATCTCCCCCGTTCTGCCGGAGCGTCTTCCTGGATCTCCAGCGGTGTTTTATACTCAACGCGGTCACAAACTGAGGTTCCGTCTTATTATGTAATGACGTCAAAAGCGCAGTTCATGGCCGTGCGTGATATACCGGAATAATGGTGGCAAAGTGTCGCAGGAACCACAATCTGCGTCAAGATCGCTTCCGCGGGGGTGCGGATCGCAAATCGCGGCCGCTGGGAAGGCGGCTGCCGTGTATGGAAGTTACTTGGTGGTAACGGTTTGTGTTGAGGTGTGCAAATGGCCCACATAGGATGGGGAAGGCACGTTGGCTAGGACGTGCTTTGTCTCAAACTGGACTTCTGCAAAATGCGGATTGAATCTCCCCTCTCCCTCTGGGAGAGGGGCCGGGGGTGAGGGTTTAGCGGAGGTGCGAAAATCAGGGGAATCGTTTTTCAGCAAACAGCCCTCACCCTAACCCTCTCCCAGAGGGAGAGGGGACCAGATTGCAGAAGTCCAGATACTGAGCAACTTCCCTCGCCACCTCACTCCACCGCCACCGCCAATTCGCAGTGGTAAATCAGGCCCCAGTCGGTGCGGCGGTGGTAGCTGCGCAGGGCGTCGAGAAAGGTCGGCCGGGCCTGGTGCGTTTGCTGCTTGCCGTTGACGATAACGGTTACCGGCTTGGCGAAGTCGACCATCTTGGGGTGCAGCCAGAGGGAGAATTTCTTGACGTTCTCGGTGGCCACTTCGAAGCGGTTGTCGCCCTGGTAGCGCGCGTCGACCAGCCCGGCGCCGATCGGCTTCTTCACCAACTCGAAGCCCTGCTTGTTGAAGTCCTCCAGCGGTTCTTTCCACTTGGGGCCGGGGCCGGTTCGTTTAACTTGGTCGAAGTCGATTCGGCCGTCGCCCACTTCGAGGATGCTGACCCAGCGGTGGTGCGGCGTTTCTGTGTCGACGGTAGCGTTCCAGCCGCGCGGCGTGAGGGCCACCACTCGCGGGCAAAACGGATCGCGGCGCTTGCCTTCGAGCCACTTGACCATCTCGGGCACCGACTTCTCCTCGCCCCGCGGCCAATGCCCGCCCTTGTACTCCGAATAGACGTGTTCGACGCCGGCCTCGCTGAGCAGCTTGTGGGCGGCCCGGGCGAAGAAGACATCGGTGAACCGGGGCCTGGCCTTTTCGCCCGGCGTGCCCGGCGCCACCGCGTCGGCGGAGCCGTGCATAATGAACAGGGGCGTGCCGATCATGCAGCGCCAGTTCGAGCAAGCCCAGGAGCCGGCGCAGGGTATTCCGCCGGCGATCCGGTCGGCCAGCCGCTGGCAGAGGTGATAGGCTCCGAACCCACCCATCGAAACCCCGCCCAGGAAGACCCGATCCCGGTCGATGTTGAAGCGGTAACCGCACTCGCGGATCACGGCGTCGATGTAGTCGTCGGCCTCGGGCAGGTTCCAGCGGGCCGAGTTCTCCGTATTCCAGGGAGCCGACGGGGCCACGCTGATAAACGGAATGTTGTCGATGTGCGGCCGGAAACCGTAGGCCGACTGCATTTGCTCGGGCGAGGCAACCGCCACCCGGGCGCTTTTGCGAGGGCTGCCGTGACCGCCGCCGTGCATCAGAATCAGCAAACCGAACGGCCGGCTGGGGCTATAATCCTTGGGCACGAAGAAGTATAAGAGGTCGTCCTTGTACTTCTCGCAAAGCCCGGGCGCGGTGAAGTGCTGGTCGTCCAACGAGCCGGTCGTCTTCTCCCATCGCTTGGGTAGCGCGGCGATAAGCCGGCTGATCACCGGCTCGACGGGGCCCTCGTACTGGCGCAACTGTTGCTCTAATTTAGCCTTCTTGCCGGGCGCGGCGGCCAGATACTCGCCGGCCGCGTCGACGATCCGAGACATCGGGTCGTCCGAAAACCGTTGGCCCTCGGCCTCGTGGACGATCGCCTCGGCGTCTGCAGCCAGCAAGAATCCTTCTTTGATGTACAGATGCTTCTCGTAGGGTCCCACGTCGCCGAACGAATGCCCTCCAGCCAGCGGCTCCCGTGAGTCAATCTCGATGCGCACAACCTCGCTTCGGCCGCTAGCAGCCAATAGCAGGAGGGCGAGGCAAAACAGACAGCGACGCAAAGCAACTCTCGGGCGTTTCATGACTCTCTCACGGTCGGTTGTGATTCGGGAACCGGGTGCTTGTCGGGTGGCTGACGGCCATACAGGCTATCACGGCAAACGCCCGCTTGTCCATCGATTGGTTGAAACTAGCCCAAGTTCTACAAGGCGGCAGGGCCGCCAACCAAAATGAAGAGGAGGTTAGGGGCCAGGGACGAGGGTGAGTATCCCGAGAGCACCATGACGCCGAAATCCTGGCCCCTGGCCCCAGCGGGGAGATGGTAGGGTGAGGGGGAGGGTAATACGCTAGTTATTTCTGGTTCATCCGGCTGAAGCGTAGTTTTCCGTAAGTTGTTGCTGGCAGGAAGTTTCC
>CAZDHN010000446.1:0-5681 GCA_964505115.1 uncultured Planctomycetaceae bacterium | reverse complement strand
GCGATGTCTCGCCCAGTGGGGGTAAGCCAAGGACGATCCAAGATGCGATATCCAAAATCGCGAGCCTTTACACTCGTCGAATTGCTCGTGGTGATCGCGATCATCGGCATTCTGATAGCGCTATTGCTGCCGGCCGTGCAATCGGCTCGGGAGGCGGCACGCCGGACGCAGTGCGGCAACAACCTCAAGCAGATCGGTCTGGCGATGCACAACTACCACACCTCGGTGGGTAGTTTTCCGATGGGCTCCTACGGCTGCTGCTGGGGATCCTGGCTGGTGGCCATCATGCCGTACATCGAAGAGCAGAACCTCTTCGACCAGTACGATCACAACGGCAAGTGGGATGAGCCCGACGGTTCGTATCGATACGGCGCTTCGAGAAACCTGCCCGTCTCGCGGCAGCGAATCAGCGCTTACACTTGCCCCAGCGATATGCCGGTCGCGCATGCGCCTTACAGCGGCATCACCAGCCACAACTACGCGGTCAATTATGGCAACACGGGTTTCGTGGCCCACGATAACCCCCAGCCGGAAGCAGTCCCGGAATACAACGGGGTGATCTTCGGGGGCGCCCCGTTCACGATGTACGGCGGCAAGGAACACCCGGCCAAGGTCTTCAGCTTCCGCCACATAACCGACGGCACCAGCACCACGCTGATGGTGGGCGAGGTGATCCAAGGACACGACGGGGTGAACTGGGACCTGCGGGGCTTCAGTTGGTGGGGATACGCCTCGGGGTTCAACACCTATCTGCCACCCAACTCATCGCAGCCCGACGTCATGCAATCAACGGGCTACTGCAGCAACGAGAACCCAATCAACCCACCTTGCATCGCGCCGCATAGCGTGGCACAGCCGATCACGCTGGCCGCTCGCAGCCGTCATCCGGGCGGCGTTCACGTGGTCTTGTGCGACGGCTCGGTGCGATTCATAATGGACCAAATCGATCTGTACACCTGGCGTGCCTTGAGCACCTCCCAGGGCAAGGAGGTTATCGGGGATTTCTGAGATAGGATCAACCGAGGAGAAATCATGCGACATCTTTGCTATTTGCTCGCCGCCCTATTTGCGGCCGGTTTGCTGCTCGGCTGTGCTGACGACAATCCGCTTAACCGGCAGGCCGTTTCGGGCCGGATTACGCTGGACGGCGTGCCGCTGGATCAGGGCACGATCGAGTTCAGCCCGCAAGCGAAGGGCAGCACCAGCAGCGGGGCCCTTATCAAGGACGGAAACTATGAGATCGAGGAACTCAAGGGCCTGCCGCCGGGCGAGTATCTGGTAAGAATCTTCTCGGCCGAAGCGGAGCAAGGCCCGCCGCCGGAAGGACCGCCCGGCCCAATGACCGGACCGCCCCCAAAAGAACGCATCCCGGCCGCTTACAGTACCGAAAGCGACAAGGTCGTCAAAGTAACCGAGGGCGAGCCGGCCGTGTTCAACTTCGATATCAAATCGGAGTAGGTCGGAGGTGGGAAATCGGAGGTCGGAAGTCGGAAATCATGCTACACTTCCATGGGGCGGCGCGCCTGGGTCGTTTGGCAATTTCAGGTTCGACGATTTGGGTGCCACTGCTGGCTTGCCCAGCAGTGTTTTTGCGCGAGAGCCGTGCTTCGCACTGCTGGACAAGCCAGCAGTGGCACCCAATCGCAAAGCGGATCCCTTCCCCGGCGTTCCGACCTCCGATTTCCGACCTCCGACTTCCCAACGATGCCCTCCACCTCACCACGCACCGGCTACGCGCGGCTTGGGCCCCTTCAGGCCCGGACGGTGTTGGCCGTGCTTGTTCTGGCAGCCGTCTTCTGCGTGGGCGTTACGCTTTCGCCGCTGGCCAGTGGATATGTCGGCAAGGAGCGGCCCGGGGCGGGCGACATGGCCCTGTATCGGGCGAAGCTCGATCGGATGAACGCGGGCGAAGGCTACTACCGGGCGGCCGGCCATGAGATGCGCGATCGGGGTTATCCCACCCGAAGCGTGTTCAACTGGCGGTTTCCCCTACCCTTCTGGCTGCTGGGACATCTGCCGTCGGTCGACTTGGGTCGCGGTGCGTTGATTCTGCTGGCTTTGGCCGTTCTGTTGATGGCTTTCGAGGTAATCGCCCGGGAGGAAGATAATCGAATAGGCCGGGCGGCGGCCTGCGCGCTGCTGTTGACCGGACCGCTCATGCTCTCGATCCTGGGCGACCTGTTCGTGATGCCCTCGCTTTGGGCCGGCCTGCTGATTGCGCTGTCGATTTGTGCGTACGGAATTGACCGGCCGCGACTCGGCGTGGCGGCCGGGCTGGCGGCCGTCTTCTGGCGCGAGCTGGCCATGCCCTACTGCCTGGTCGCCGCGGTGCTGGCTTGGCGGAACAAGCGTCGCGGCGAACTGACCGCCTGGGTCGTCGGCCTGGGATTCTTCTTCATCTGCTACGCCCTGCACTGCCTGCACGTTAGCCAGTTGATCCTGCCGACCGATCGGGCACACGCTCACGGCTGGATCCAGTTTGGCGGCGCCCCGTTCGTCATCGCCACCACCCAAGTCAACGCTTATTTGCTGCTGCTGCCGCAATGGGTGGCGGCTCTCTATTTCGTGGCGGCCATGTTCGGATTTGCCGGCTGGAACACGCCCTTGGGCCGCCGCGCCGGGCTGACCGCCTGCCTGTTCGTGATGGCCTTTGCCGTGGTCGGGCAGGACATCAACCAATACTGGGGCTCGCTCCTCAGCCCCATATTGTGCCTCGGCATTGTCCGCTTCCCCGCCTCGATTCGTGACGTCGCCAAAGCCGCAAGTGGTGAGACACGCCCGCTAATCATCTTCCAGCGGGAAGATTAGCGGTTCGCCGAGGTCTTCGACTTCTTCAGATTGTCTGGCGGAGGCATCGGGCAGCGAGCAGGCGTCCAACAGGTGGACGGCGTGTTCCAGCAGTTCGGTGTACGGCCGGTCCGCTTCGCGGTCCTCGCGGGCGTCGGATTGGGGTTCGCCCGGCATGTTGACGGTCCGATCGACCAGATAGAGCGGTCGCTGGCGAACCTGATCGTAGATGCGGATAACGTACTCGCCCAGTATGCAAATGCCCAGCGCGTTCAGCGCGCCGAAGAAGCTGCCGGTTAGAATGTGCGACGTCCAGCCGGGAATGGCCAGATCGGTGAACAGCCTACAGAAGACCGCGTAGGCTCCCAGCCCCATGAAGACGGCGGTTGCCATCATGCCGATCATGTAGAACACGGCCAGCGGAAAGGTCGAGAAAGAGAAGATGGCCGTCTTGGCCAGCCGGCACAGCCCGTACATCGACACCCGCGGCCGGCCGTCGTATCGGGCGCCGCGCGGCACGGTAACGCCCTTCTGCTTGAACCCGACCCAAGAGCGGAGTCCCGGGAAGTAGCGGTCGGTCTCGCCCATGCTGACGACCTGATCGACAACCCGCCGGTCAATCAGCCCGAAGACGCCGGCGTCGGCCGGAACGCGGACCGTGCCGATCGTGGCCATCATCCGATGGAAAGTGGCGAAGAGGAACCGCTTCAGGCGGTTTTCCTTCCGCTGGCTGCGCACGGCGTAGACCACGTCGTAGCCGGCCCGCCACTCTTCGACGAACTGGACGATGGCCTGGGGCGAGTCTTGCAGGTCGGAATCCATCAGCACGACCGCGTCGCCCCGCGCGTAGACCAAGCCGGCCTGGATCGCCGCCTGGTGGCCGAAGTTCCGCGACAGATGAATCACTCGCACTCGGCGGTTCTTTTCGGCCAACTCATCAAGGATTTGTGGGCTGGCGTCGCTCGACCCGTCGTTGACAAAGAGGATCTCGTAATCGGTATCGCACTCGGCGAGGGCTTTGCTCACAAGCTCCAGAAGCATCGGCAGCGCGGCGGCTTCGTTTAGCACGGGCAGCACGACGCTTACGAGCGTATCGCGGGAAAACGGTCGATTGGGGGTGGTTGAGTCGTTCATGTTGGTTTACCTCTTCGGCTTGAGATCCCGGCCGACGCGAATCGGCCAAGAGAGCACACGGCCAGCAGCGCTAGTCCGCAATAGGAAAGGATACGTCCGTCACGCAGGCTTCGCGGTCGGAAGCGCAGTTCGACCCGACGATCACCCGGCCCGACAAGGCAGCCCATGAAATCGCCGTTCGCCCGAAACAGGTCGCGGGGCTCGCCGTCGACGTTTGCTTCCCAACCGGGATGGAATCGCTCGGAGACCGCCAGCACTTGCGGGGCGGGGCACTCGACGTCGACCAGGATTCGGCCCGGTCGGTCCGATTTGATCGACGCGCTGCCGGGCTCCGAGCGGGGCAGCACTGCCGGGAAATCGGTGAGCACGGTCGATTCGATGGGAATTCGGCCGAGCTGCTCGGCCGGGTTATCGCTGGATACGACTCTGGCAGCCAACCGGGCGCGAGGCAACGGGTTGGGCACTTCCAGCCAAATGCCCTCGCGCGGCACCAGACCCTTGATCTGCTCGGTTGTCTGGCAACGCCGGACCCAGTCGACGCCGGCAACGCGCAACGCGGCAAGCTGCCGGTAGTCGAGCCGCTGCTCGGGCTCCAACCCGGCATATCCGAACGCGCGGCGCCAGCCCGTCAGCATTAGCTGGTCACCCGCCCGGACCCCCGTCTGTTCAAAGCTCTTCAGGTCCAACAGCACCAACCCGGCCCGTTTAGGACCTAAGCAAGAATGTCTGTCGGTCTGTTGCCTTTCGCTCCGCGAAAGAAGGCGACTTTCGCGGAGCGAAAGGCAACAGTTGTTGTCTCGCTGGTCCTTTTCGGGCGGCGAGGCCAGGTTGGCAATGAAGTAATCGAGCGGATAAGTTTTGGAATACGCGGCGTAGCTCAGCCCGTAGGCGCCCAAGTCGAGCGCGGCGAACAGCATCAACCCGACCAGGGCCCAACGCGCTCCGCGCGCGGCCAGCGTTACCAGCAGGGCGGCCGCGGCGATCAAGGGCGGTCCGACCAGCACGAGTGGCAGCGGGGCCACCCAGGATCGACCTTGCATTACCACGCCAACCACGGCCGCGATCAGGCTCAGCCCAACCACAATCCAGAGCGGCGCAAAGTTGTACTCATCACGCTCCGCGTGATGCGGGTTCGTCACGCGGAGCGTGACGAGTACATTGGGCAAGGGCCGCTTTCGGCGACTCTTGCCATACTGCTCGATCAGCAAGAGGAACCCGATCGCCGCAAGCACGCTGGTGGCCAACTGGACCAGGACCAGATAGCGGCAGGGGCATCTGAAGTTGCCGATTATCGGCAGCGCTTGCTGAATCCGGTAGAGCCAACCGCCTTCACCGAAGGAGAGAAACAAGGCCACTAATCCGAAAACGAACACCGCCGTGGCCAACGGCCGCAGCCGCCCCAAATGATGACGACTCATCCACAACCAGACGATCAACATCAGGGGCACCGCCCCAATGTACATGCCAAACTCGTGCGTGCTCAGCAGGAGCACACGATCGGCGAACAGGTACGGGGCAATAAGCTGGATCAGGTTGAGTGGGTGAAGGGCTCCCAGGTTGGTGAAGGCGGCTTCGGTGCCGTTTCGGGCGGAATGCAGCAGCACGTCGATGGTGGGCACAAGCTGTATGCCGCCAAGCATCAACCCGATGCCCTTGGCAATCCCCAGCCGCCACCACGCAGCGGCAGTCCAGACCGATTTCCCCTGGGAACGTCGCCTGGCGTGAATCACGAACCAGGCGAAGGCAACCTCGGCCACCAG
>CAZDHN010000445.1:0-5683 GCA_964505115.1 uncultured Planctomycetaceae bacterium | reverse complement strand
TGCGGTGGCAGGGGCGAATGAACATGCCCGTATTTTACCTGCCGAACCGGCTTGCCCAACGCCCAAAGTCTTCACTACAACGCGATTCGCCATCTATCGCGTCCAAAACAGCCTCCTCGGCGTGAACCCAGGCAAGCTACACCCGTCCTGCGCCCCCGTTCCGAGCCAAAATATTTTCAGAAAAACGGATTTCCGGGAAGGACTGGCGAAGTTGGGTTAACACCTAACCGAAAGCGAGGGGCTGAGAGTTGTTCAACAATCGCGAAATCGCGACCGCAATATGGCTGACTCTTTTCGCAGTCGTGATTCTGACACAATCCAATATCCGGGCATCGATCGCGGGCGTTTTCCGCACCTTCCTGAACTGGAAGATTCTAGTGTGTCTCGCGGCGATGACACTCTATACCGCAGCTATTGTTGTTACTCTCTACGCCGTAGGTTTTTGGCAACTCGCGATGATCAAGGATACGGCGATGTGGTTCTGCTTCATTGCGTTCGCAATGGTCATGCGTTTCGCAATATCCCGTGATAATGAGAACATTCTACGGCAGGTGTTCCTTGACAATGTCAAGCTAATCATTTTTGTCGAGTTCCTCATTGGAACCTACGTAATGTCCCTGCCCGCAGAACTTGTGTTTGTTCCCTTTGTCACGGTTCTTGTGCTGCTTGATACCGTCGCCAGCCTACATGAAGAACATACTCCTATCGCAAAGCTGACCACGTTCCTGCTTGCCACAATTGGTTTCATTATTTTGGGATTTGCAGTGTCCCGTGCATTTGGCGACTACCGAAGCCTTGGAACGATGGATACCGTTCGCAGTATTGCGTTCCCACCACTGATGTCCATTGCATTTGTTCCCTTCATTTATGCCCTCGTCGTCGTTGTCACCTACGAATCCATCTTCAACAGATTGGCGATTGGGCGCGATAAGGCTCCAGATGTCGTCCGCTATGCCAAACGGCGTATTGTTCTCAATTGTGGCTTGTCGCTTCGTCGACTCCGTGACCTAGCAAAACGTCCGCCCTTTGAAATCATGCAAATCGAATCGAACGACGATGTTGACCGGCTATGGAACCCTAACGAACCCCAAATCGCCGGCTAACAAAACGATGCACTGGAGCAGCACTTGCCCCGCCCATTATCGCTCCCGGCCGAAATATTCAAGCAACTGTAGGGCGATGAAATCGTTGCCGGCGGCCGAGAGGTGGACGCCGTCGTGGGGGTTGAATAGGGTTGGCTTCCGAGGATGGGTGCGGGTCGACTCGTACAGGTCGACGTAATCGGCGCCCGCCTCGGTGGCGACCCGGCGGGCGATGGTGTTGAAGCGTTCGAGTTCCCGGGGCATTCCGAACAGGCTGTGCGCCTTGCCTATAGCCTTGCGCTTGTCGGCATTCGCCTTGCATATCTCGAACACCGACGAGGTGGCCGACATTACGATCAGCTTCGCGCCGGTCTCCTTCTTCGCCTTTTCCAGGGCGAGCCGGTACTCCCGCTCGAACGTTTCCGGATCGACACACTGGTTCGCATAGCCCGACGTGCTGCTGACCTTGCTGTCGTTATGGCCCAGGAAGAAGAAGACGTGGGTCGGCTTGGGTTGGAAGAGATCGTCGTACATCTGGAGCCGGTAGGATTTCGGGTCGGCGTTCATCCGCTGCCAAACCCGCGAGATGAAATCGCCACCCACGCCCGCGTTCCTGTACGCTAGCGGCGGCAGGGCCGCCAGCCGAACCGGTGCTACCGCACCCGGGCACGAACCCGCTCCCGTTGGTCGCTGAGCTTTGTCAAAAACTTCACGATCTTTCAGATTAGTAGCACAAGATTGTCGCAGCCAGAAGGCCAACTTGTCGACGTAGTTGTAGCCGCGCTGCTGGTCGGTGAGGCTGTCGCCGATGAAGAGTAGTTGCGCCGGCAGCGGCCGGAGCGTCGCCCGCTTGGCGGCAGCGGCGAAGCGGTCCCAGGTCGCCCGATCCGTTACGTCCAGGTAGCACTCGGCAACGGTGCCGGAGTCCGGATGGGCTATCACCAGGCGATGCAGGCCGGGTGTTGCATCTGCTGGCGCATTGAACGTATGCAGGGTCAGGCCGTCCGGCGAGATATTCTTCTCGTCCGATCGGGCATCCGCGTCGACGGCCGTTGTCATCACCGCCAACCGCCCGGCCTTGAGCGGCTTGCCGTTCTTCTCAACCCGGATCCCGACGCTTAGCGACTGACCGGGCAGGACCATCGCGTAAGACGGTTCCACGCGCACGGCGAAGCCGGCCTGCTGAAAGCGCTCGAAGCGGGCATCGTCCAACAAGGCCACGCTTCCTTCGCCGCGGAGTTCGGCAACGAGGGCCAGGCTGCGCACGTCGAGGTCGGGCACGTCGGGGTCGGGCACGGAGAACTCGAAGACGACCTCCCGCCATTCGGGACCAAGCCGGACGGGCTCCGCCTGCCATCGGTATTTGTAGGCCGGCTTGTACTTTTCCGACGACCTGTACTCGATACACCCCAGCACGAACTCGCCGCTGCCGCGAGCCCACATCGAGTAGCGGAACCGGCGCCCGGTCAACTCGCGCGTTCTTACGCTTTGGAGGATGCGTCCCCAATGCTTGCCGTGTTTGTCGGCAGCCTTCAGTTGGGCCGCCCGCCGCCCGCTTCTCGCGGCATCGGTTGCCGGAGCGATTGAGCCGGACCAATACTCGGGCGTTTTCCAGTCCAGGACCTCACCCGAATCGATCGACTCGAATCCCGGGTTAGTCAGCAGATTCTTCGGCGCGGCGGCCAACGTCGTCGCCGGATACAAACTGAACAGGCCGATCAGGGCAACTACAAGTTGTTTTCGGTCAGGCATTATTCGAACTCTCTTTTTGCGATATTGCGACAGTCCGTGTTAGCCCCGTCGCCCGCGACGGGTTTTTACCGGAAACCGTCCCGTCTTCCGGTCGCAGGCGACCGGGCTAACTGTCGATATTCCTGCCGACGGGAGCCCCCCGGTGGGTCTGTCGCCGCCCCGCCGAGATGTTTGACAGCAGCATCCCAGTACACTACAATCGGCGGTGAATGTCAAATGCCCTGCCCAAGACGAGCCCCGTCCAAGACGAGCACGACGCCGGCAGGCCCTACCCACCATCTTGACCCACTGAGAAGAGACACGCCATGTATCGTCACCAAATCACCTGTGCGCTGATCGTTGCCTGCTTCGCCCTGATATCTACCGGAGCCGACTGGACCCGATTCCGCGGTCCCGAGGGCACGGGCGTTTCCAGCGAGACGGGGATTCCCACCACCTGGAGCGACGAAGAGAACGTCGTTTGGAAGACCCGGCTGCCCGGCTTCGGCAGTTCCAGCCCGATTACGCTGGGCGAGAAGATCTTCTTCACCTGCTACGGCGGATACGGGCTGGACGAGGAACAGCCGGGCGAACAGGACAAACTCCTGCTGCACGCCTTGTGCGTCGATCGCAAGTCGGGCAAGATCCTCTGGCAGAAAACCATCGAACCCGTCCTGCCGGAAACGCCGTACGCCGGCGCGAGGGTGGACCTGCATGGCTATGCATCAGCAACGCCGGTAACGGACGGCCAAGCGGTCTACGTCTTCTTCGGCAAGTCGGGCGTGTTGAAGTACAGTCTCGATGGCGAGTTGCTCTGGCACGTCAGCGTGGGAACCGGCCTCGACAAGCACAAGTGGGGCTCCGGCGCTTCGCCCATCCTGCACGGCAACCTGCTGATCGTTAACGCGAGTTGCGAGAGCCAATCGGTCAGGGCATTGGACAAGTCCAGCGGCAAGGAAGTTTGGCGAGTCGACGAGATCATCGATTCCTGGAGCACGCCGCTGGTCGTCACCACGGCCGACGGCGGCGAGGAACTGGTCGTCATCGAACGCTTCAAGGTACTCGGGCTCGACCCGGCCACGGGCAAGCGGCTCTGGTTCTGCGAGAAGGGTTCCGACTACATCTGCGCATCGGTGATCGCCAACGGCGATGTGATCTACGCAATCAATAGCCGGATGAAGGCGAAGCTGCTGGCCATCCGCACTGGCGGCCGGGGTAACGTGACCGAGTCGCACGTGCTTTGGACAAAAAACCGTTGGACCACCCGCGTCAGCACGCCCGTCCTCCACGACGGGCATCTGTACGCCATGGACCACCTGGGAGTCGCCTACTGCCTGGACGCGACGAACGGCGAGACGGTCTATCGCGAGAAGCTCGACATATCGGGCGGCGGCAACGACAAGATCTATGCCTCGCTGGTGGTGGTCGACGGGAAGCTCTACTATGTAACCCGGATCGACGGCACGGTTGTGCTGGCCCTCTCGCCCGAGTTCAAGGAGCTTGCCCGAAACCGGCTGGCCGACCAGAGCGTGTTCAACGCCACGCCCGTCGTCAGCGACGGCTGCCTGCTGTTGCGTAGCGACAAGTATTTGTACTGCAACGGCAAAAAGAACTGAAGAACCGGGAGCCATAACCATGTGACGCAGATCATTCCTGCCCGGGCAACTTCGTCTGATACGCCCCATCCAGGTGACGGCCGGCTCAACCGCGGATCAGGCGGAAGCGGCTTAGGGCGAGGAACTGGTCGAGTATCCGACCCGGCTCGCGCAAGGGGCCAGCTTGTTCGGCACGAGGAGCGGCCGAGACGGCCCCATACAGATCGAGCAACCGGCGGCCGCTGGGTACGAGCGAATAGTGCCGGTCGATTGCCCGGACATTCTCGTCGATGACGTCGGAGGCGGCCGCCGCATTGACATTCATCGTTTCTTCGAGCCAGGGGTTGAGTTCGATGATCCGGTGGCGTGCGTGCGAGTCGTGGCAGACGGCCCGAATAACGGTCCGCTGCATCGGCTCGTCGAGATCGCCGAAATCGACCGTGCCACCGGCCGTCTTGGCCTCCAGGTCGGCAAGCCAGCCGTCCGGCTCCGCTCGCCCGAACGCATCCAGAGTGCTGCGATATGCTTCGACAACCGCGCGCTGGAAAGTGTGGAGTCCGACCCAGTCCAGGGGCACTTGAAGGCTGGCTTGGAGCCGATCTAGCCGCAGCCCTTGGCGGGTGAAATCGCGAGTGATTTCCGGCAGGTCGCGACCGACCAACGGCCGACCGGCCAGCCACGACTCGAAGAAGACCATGCCGAACCCTTCGGCCAGGCTGGTGGTGAGGAATACATCGGCGGCGGCGAGGTTCTCGACGAAGCTAAGTCCGCCGCTCCCACCCACGTCGAATCGGCAGGGGAGTTGCAGCTCGTCGGCCAGTTCCTTCCAGGCGTCGTAGGTCGGTATATCGACCGGATTCAGCGGCGCCAGGGTCAGCCCGACGATTGTCCCGGCCGGCATTAGCGTGCTGTAAAGCAGCGCCTCGCCGATGTTCTTTCGCCGGATGCAGCGAACCGGATAGAGCACGAACCGATCGGTCGGGCTCACGTCGCACTTCTCTTGGAGCCGGCGTCGGGCGTCGGCCGCGTCGGGCAAATGGTCCATGCCGGGCACCGGGTTGGGTAGCAGATGCAGCCGGTCAGCCTCCACGCCCGCCCGGCCGAGAATGTCGTGATCTCGGCCGTTGATCGTGGCGTAGTGAATTCCGCTCGACTGCGGATAGAGCGCGGCTGCTCCGCCATTTGGCCCGCCGTTCGGCTCGTCATCGGCCTCGTCGCCGCGAATCAGCCGATAATTGTCCGGGCGGAAATCTTCGGCGAAGTCGTGGATTTGGA
>CAZDHN010000444.1:0-5697 GCA_964505115.1 uncultured Planctomycetaceae bacterium | reverse complement strand
CGCCACCCCCAGTTATTTCTCGGCAGGAGCCTCGCCCTCCCATTTTGTGACTTTGCAGTTCTCCCGCGGGAATTCCCTGGCCGGATTGGCAAGATTGCGTCGCCAACCGTTTGCTCGTGCCGAGGCATCCCAATATGATTGCCCCTTTTGGCAACCGCGGGAGCGACAGACGATGGGCGCCGTCCAATTCATCTTCTTACTTGCCCGGCGCGACGGTAACCCGGCCTGCTGCGTCGACGGTTATTAGCGTGCTCTTCTCGCGCTGGCGGACCGTGATTCGAGCGGTTCCGTCAGCCGCTTCAAGAGAAACAGAATCGACAGTCGGCTGTTGGCCCTTGGCGACCGGTTCCAGCACGGCGGCGAATCGGGTTCCCTGCCCGTGCCGGGTGACCATCGCCATGGGCACGCGGTCGAGGATCGACGCGCCCACGCCGTCGCCCGTTCGCACTTCTGTTGCGTCGGCCGCGTCGACGGTAAGATGGGTCGTCACTCGCGGTCCCTTGAAGGCGATTCGCACGGGCTCGTCGGTCGTGCCGGCCTTGACGTTCGCAACATATTCGCCGCCCGGGTAGTCGCTATCGAGGCTCGACTGCTTGGCCGCGACATCGCACTCGGCGACCGTACCCCGGTTATGATATACCCAATCAAAGCGATGATTCTTCTCGGAGACCAGATCGTCGAACACGACAAGGTATGCCGGCAGCAGGCAGAGAAGCCGCCGGTGGCGAACGCCCTTGTAGGCCGCGTCGCAACTTGTCACGACCGCGACGAAATGCTTTTCGGCGACGAACGCTTCCAGCTTGCCGCTGGCCGGCTTCTGCGACGCCTGATCGACCAGCACCGTGTTGTGTCCGATCGTGGCCTTGTACCATTTCGCGTGGATTGGTAGCCGATAGGCCTGGCTGCTTGCTCGGCCCGGGTCGACACCCAACTCCTGGCCGCCGCCGAACAGCACAAAGCTGAGCTTATCGTAATGGCCGTGAAAACCGCCGTATGGTCCGAAGGTAACAGCCGCGGCCAGCCCGGCGTCGCCGTCGGCACGGAGGATGGCATGGCCGGCGCCGCGAAAGACTTTACTCTCCAATCGCGGCGGGTCGGGTCGCGGGCCGACCGATCGGCCCAGCAGCACGGACTCTTTCGATGGCCGCTCCGGCAGATGGGGCAACATGGCCGGATCGCCGTAGGCGTGATAGGCGGGCTCCAGGTATCGCGAGGCGGACGAGACGCGGCTGTTCACATCGTCGCCCAGCCGGGGCAACAGCCCGCCCGGCATGGCGTAGTCGACCGGCAGCGTGAACATCTTCTTCAAAGCCGGATGGCTCCAGAGATCGATCCCCAACCGCCGCGCGCCCTCCACGATATGGACCATCGCGCTGAGCGTATAGAAGTGGTATCCCCAACTGTTCTCGTACCACATTCCGTCCTCGGTCACCGAAACCTTCATCTGGTAGGCGAAGCCGCTGGTTGGATTGGCGATGGCGCCCCGAACCCACTCGACGTCACCCAGCACGGCGCCGCCCGTCAGCATGGCCGCGTTGTGCCAGGTCTGCCAATTGCTCTTGCCGCCCCGGTTCTTGGCGATGTTCCTAAGCATGGGAAGCACGAGCCGCGAGCGGATCAACTCGTGATCGGCCGCCGAGAGAACGCCCGAATCGTGGATCAGGTCGTAACTGGGCGCGATCCGAGAAGCCATGCTGCTGGCCTCGCCCAGCGTTTGCGGACACAACCGTCCTCCCGACTTCAGCCCCCAGCCGCTGAGCGTTCGGCTGGCCGAATGATATGGGTAGTCGAGGTAGCGCTTGGCGTAACCGCGCAACACCCGGGCGGAATATTCCGCGTACTTCTTCTCGCCCGTTACAGCATAAGCCCAGGCGGCCGATGCCATGTTCCTTAGATTCTGGCCGTGCTTTCGAGAGAAGACGACATCGTCGTACGGCTCGCCCGAGTATACCGTCTTGCAGCGCGGACACTGGTGGTGCGTGTCGTCGACCGTCTTTAGGCCGAGTTGGCACTTCTCGCACTGATACCACTGGTTGTGCTGTCCGCCGCGTGGGGGGAATTCCAGCGGCGCGGCGATTGCCCGATCACCCTCCCGCACCATCGCAGCCACCACCTTCTGTTCCGGCCCCTCGCCCTTGTAAGCTTTTTGCAGCCGGCCGAGTTCGGCGGGCGTGCAGGCGACGACCGGGTGCTTTGCGTTTGGGTCGAGCTTGATGTCGGGTATCTTCCACTGGTCGGATCGAGCGGTCGTCGCAAGGAACAATGGGATAACGATTGTCGGAATCAGCCGTATCGCAAACCTGGCCGGCCTCATGGTGTCTTCCTCTGGAGGGTTTTTTGGGGGGGCTGAACAAATCGCGTGGCGGGGATAATATTCGCGCGGGGGGGGAATTCTTCGGCAAATCGGTTAGAATGCCAGTAGTCAGAGTCTCAGTATAGTATGTCACCTAAGGCCCAGCAAGGAATCTAAACGTCGTGAATGAGATCAACCGCGCCGATAGCGTCGCCAGCGAGGCGGCACTGCTGGTCGGCGTATTGCTGCCGCGGCGAACTGTCCACGGACCGCCACTGGAGGAGCTAGAGGGGTTAGCCCAAACGGCGGGCACGAATGTCGTCGGGCATCTGACCCAGCGCCTGGGCGTGCCAAACACGACAACCTACCTGGGCAAGGGCAAGGTCGAGGAACTTAAGCGGCTTGCCGAAATGACCGAGGCCGACGTCATAATCTTCGATAACGACCTCAGCCCGGCCCAAACCCGAAACCTGGAAAAAGCCACCGACATCAAGGTGCTCGATCGCACCGAACTGATCCTCGATATCTTCGCCAGCCGAGCCCAAACCCATCAGGCTCGGCTTGCCGTGGAACTGGCCCAGCTGCAATACGCCATGCCGCGCTTGAAGCGGATGTGGACGCATCTGTCGCGACAGAAGAAGGGCGTCGGCCTGCGCGGGCCGGGCGAACAGCAGTTGGAGGAAGACCGCCGGCTCGTCGAGAAACGCATTCGCGACCTGCGCCGCGAACTCCAAAGCATCGAACGTCGCAAACAGCGCGAGGTTGCCGCCCGAAGCGACCTGATGACCGTCTCGCTGGTCGGCTACACCAACGCCGGCAAGAGCACGCTGCTGAACGCGCTGACCGGCGCCGAGGAGTTCGTCCAGGACGCCCTATTCGCCACGCTCGATACGCGAACGCGCCGCTGGCAATTGCCCGGCTGGGGGCCCGTGCTGCTAAGCGATACGGTCGGCTTCATTCGCGACCTGCCTCACCATCTGATCGCTAGCTTTAAGGCCACGCTCGAGGAAGCCCGGCAGGCAAACCTGCTCCTGCACGTCGCCGACGCCTCGAACCCGGCCGTGCTCGACCAAATCGCCGCCGCCTACAAAGTGCTTGAAGAGCTCGGTATCCAGGAGAAAGACATGCTCCTGGTCGTCAACAAGATCGACGCCTTGGAGAATCGGGCTCGGCTGGACGGGCTCCTGAACCACTATCCCCAGGCGGTTGCCATAAGCGCCCAAACGGGCAGCGGCATGTTGCAACTGGCCGCGGCGGTTAGCGACGCGCTCAGTAGCGGATTCGTCAACGTCGACATCGAGATGGGCGTCGAGAACGGCCGGCTGATGGCCTATCTGGCCGCACACGGCGAAGTCCTCTCCAAACGCTACAACGAAACGCGAGTCACCGTCCATTGCCGAGTCCCCCAGCGTCACCTGGGACCGATAGCCCGGCACGAAGTCGTCGTCCGACCGCACACAATGAGCGGTGAGCAATGAGCGGTGAGCAATGAGCGGTGAGCAATGAGCGGGGACTGGTCCATTTTTCGGTCAATTGACGTATTCTTTATCCATCGTTGGCCGAAAATATGGACCTGTCCCCTTTCGTGGCGTCGATGAGCAATGAGTGATGAGCAATGAGTGATGAGCAATGAGTGATGAGTGATGAGTGATGTCCAATGACCAATGAATGACCAATGTCCAAACGCAAGATTAACGGAAGCCGTGCGATCGTGACGGGAGCGTCCAGCGGGATCGGACGGGAAATCACCCTGGAACTCGCCCGACAGGGGGCCCGATCGGTCGTCATCGCTCGACGAGAAGAGCGGCTGACGGAATTGGCCGACGAGGTGACCGCGATCGGCGGCCAGATCGAGCCGGTTGTGGGCGATATCACCGATCCGCAGGTTCGTCGGCAGGCGGTCGATGTGGCCCGGTCGCAATTCGGCGGCCTCGACATCCTCGTCAACAACGCCGGAATCGGGGCCTTGGGGCGGTTCGAAGATGCCAACCCCGACCGCTTGCGCCAAATAATGGAGGTGAATTTCTTCTCGCTGGTCGAGATGACCCGCCAGGCATTGCCCCTGTTGAAGCAAGGCACCCGCCCCATCATCGTGAACATCAGTTCCATTCTGGGACACCGTGGCACGCCACATAACAGCGAGTATTGCGCGAGCAAGTTCGCGGTGCAAGGTTTTAGCGAATCGATCCGCACGGAACTCGTTCGGCATCCGATCGACGTGCTGGTCGTCAGCCCCGGCACGACCAAGACCGAGTTCTTCGATAGCGTGATAGAGCGGACCGGCGAACCCTCCTGGCCGGAACACGCGGCCGTTACCGCCGCCGCCGTCGCCAAACAGACCGTGCATGCCATGCGACTCGGCCGGCACGAGATTATTCCCTACCGCTGGGGAAAGGTCCTTTGCTGGCTCAACCGCCTCTCGCCCCGTCTGGTCGACCGCATCATGGCGCGCTATGCCTGAGCGGGATTATTCATCACTTGATTGTAACCCGAAGCGTAAGCGAGGCCGCCAAACGAGTGATGAATAATCCCGGCTAGTGCTTTGTCAAAGTTTGAAATTGGGGTAGCTGAACTTGCAAAAGTTCAGTCTTCGCTGCACTCGGCTGAATTCTTGCGAATCCAGCTACCCCAAAAGTGAAGCGTGACACAGCACTAGGGTGATTACGGCAACGCATGCCGCCGACGAGATGGTCCATCTTCCGTGTCTGATTGTCTTGGTTCCACTCATCGTGAGTCTCCGTTGATTGAAACCGCTTTGCCGCCTGTCGCAAGACTCTTTTGTGGTGTTATTGATCCTTGCATGGTCAATGCGCGGATCAAGAGGGTTCCGCCAGGAAACCGGGCTTCATCCCAGTTCATTGGGCCCTGGCTGGGCTCCCGAAAATGTGAGGTTGTGGGAAATTCGTTTTCATCCGGGTTTTGTTTCGCAATTCCAGGCCCAACGGGCCGCGCTGTCACAGCCCAGGGCGCAGCCCTGGGTACTTAGCCGTTACCGCGCCGCAAGCCCCAACGGGGCGCGCTAAGGAGCCGCGTCACAATAAGTTGACTACTTTTTAGGGAACACTAATCATCACTAATGACCCTTGCATAGTCAATGATCGAGGGCGAAGCCCGGTTCCCCGGCGGAACCCCCTTGATCCGCGCATTGACTATGCAAAGATCAATAATGGCAACAATCAGCGAAGATTAGCGTAGGTTAGTGTTCCTCCGTTGTCTGGGCACTCTTATTGACTTGACCAAGTTATTTTGACGCGGAACCTAACCGCTTTAGCGCGGCCCGTTGGGCCTTCCGGATTGGTCGTTCGCGACAGTCCCAGGGCTGCGCCCTGGGCTATGACAGCGCGGCCCCTTGGGCCTGAAGCCGAGGAACAAAACCGGACCAAAATGAACACCACATTACTCCT
>CAZDHN010000443.1:0-5708 GCA_964505115.1 uncultured Planctomycetaceae bacterium | reverse complement strand
CTTGTTCATGAAACTACTCTGCTTCGGCCTCACATGCACCGCGGTCATCGTGCTGTTTGCCGCGCCGCTGCTGTTCGCGGTTGCCTTCCAAGGCAAGCTCGACGGCGGCTTGCCCGTCCTGCCTTGGACGCTCACCTATTGCATCTGGTTCGGCATGTCGATGGTCGCCCAAAGCTACCTCTGGTGTGCCGAGAAAGCGCGCCTGGGCAGCCTCGCGCTGTTGGTCGGTTTGGTGGTCAACGTCGGCCTAAACCTGCTGCTGCTACCCCGACTTGGCTTGCTGGGCGCCGTGCTGGCCACGACCGTCGCCAATCTGGTCGCGCTGACGCTCATTTGCGCGTTTGGCCACATGCTGGGATTCCGGCTCGATCGGGGCACGCGTCTGATGCTCATGCTGCCCGTTTTGCTTGGCGCCGGCCCCTGGATCACGCTGGCTCTGCTTCTGGCCGTTGCCTACGAGGCGTTCCGCGCGGATCGGCTCCTCAGCCGTGAAGAGAAACGGCTGTTGTCCGAAATCCTGCTTGGCTATCTGGCCCGATTTCGCCTTCGCAATAACGCGGCCTGTTAGCCGCTAACTTTGAATTGCAGGCATTCGTCGAACCGGTGCGACAAGATCGTACTGCCACTCTGTTTGCACTCGCCAGCGGAAGCTGGATAAAACGGAATGATAGGCAACCTGGGGCGTGGCAAAATCGAGTCCTTTCGTGTCAATCTGGACGGCCTAGGCAAAGCCGGTGGAATAGGAAGTGTAGATCTCTCCTGCGCATTCGCCTGGCAGCCTCTTCAAGTTGCACAAAAATGCCGCGTGAACGCCTGGGTGGCGGTAGTCAGCGGGTGGGGTTTTTGGTATAGAAGAGGTGGAATTCCATAGCAATGGTAGGCATGCTAATTAGGTCGGGAGGAGACAGGGAATGGCAAGAAGTCGATACCCGCGGCGTGGACATCGGCTCGCACCGGCGGCCTTGCGTGAGTTGTTACAGACACCGGTTCCGGCAAAATATCTTGCCGCCGAGCCCAATTCCGGGCTGATGTTGTGCGATCTGGACGAATCGGCGTGGGAGCGGTTTTCGGATGAGACTTGCCTGGAACTGGCCGGCGCAGTCGTCCACGCGGTTGGGCAAGCGGTCCGCATGCCCATGCTGATCGCCGACCAAACGTTGCCGCCCATCCCAAGTGGGATGAACCTGACCGATCTGGACCTGGAAGTACGCACTCTGAACTGCCTGGTATCGGCCGGCATTCACGAGCGGCCGCAGGACCTTCGTTCGATGACTATCGAGGGGATTTTGGGGCTGCGCGGGTTTTGGGTGAAGTGCCTGGTCGATCTGCTCACGTCGGTGGAGTACACCACCGACCATCCGGAAGCCCGACGCCGCCTGCGCGGCAAGGCCGCTACGCTGGTCAAGGGATCTCGCGTATCGTGCCGCTACCCTCGTGCGGGATTTCGACTGGCGCCGGAGATGCTCAAGGACATTCTCGACAGCCCGATACCACGTGCGATGGTGTGCGACACGGCCGCTGAAGGACTAAGAGTGTGCGATTTGGATGAGACGATCTGGGATAAGATCGACCATAAGCTCGTTGCCAAGCTGGGAGAGTTGGTAGTCGCGCGGGTAAACGTGAGCGGTTACAATCGGGCGATCCAGGAGCGCCGCCTGCCGAGGTTGCCCAAGGGAGTGCGTCTGGAAGACCTTCGTCTGGAGAACCGCACTTACAATTGCCTTCGCCGTGAAGGCTTCGCCAAGCGGCCCGAGGACCTCGCCAAGTGGACCGCGGGACAGTTGCTCGCCGTTAAGGCTTTCGGCGCGAAGTGCCTGGTCGACCTGCTCAGTTCGCTGGAGACCCTGGCTGCCAGGGAAGGGAAACTCGACAAGGAGCTCACCGCCGAGGCCAAAGCACTGAGTGGCATGCCGGAAGCGGCGGCGATCCATTTCAGCGATCCGCGATTGGGCGAGCTACTGCGTGCGACCGATACCGAGGCGAACACCATTGGCGAGTTGGTTAACCACGTGCTGAATCGCCGGCTGGACCCGCCCGATCCAGTGAGCCTCTACGAGCAGGTTTGTGAAGTGCGGCGTCGCGTGCGGGAATTAATCGACCTGAGCTTGGAAGAAGAGTTGATCCAACTTTTCTCGCCCGGCTCCAGCGAGCGCGACAGGCAGATAATCGCCGAATACCATGGTTGGGACGGCGACGGCGGACGCACGCTCGAGGAGTTGGGTAAGAAGTACGGGCTGAGCCGGGAGCGAATCCGCCAGATTTGCGTTCGGGCAATCAAGCGGAATCGCGGGGCGAAGGTCTTTTCGCCCGTCTTGGATCGCGCGCTGGCTTTCATTGTCGAGCGGATCCCTTGCGGCGCCGACCGGCTCCAGGCCGAATTCAACGCGGCCGGGCTGTCTGCCTGCAATCTACCCTTGGAAACCGTGCAGCAAGCGGCCAAGTTCCTTTCCCGCAAACCGGAGTTGGCAATCGCCACCGTCGGCGAGAACCGCCTGGTACTCAAACCCGAGCAGACCGAGGCTCCCCGGGTAATCGTGCAGGTGGCCAAGCGGGTGGTCTTGAGTTACGGTGCCACGACGGTCGCCGAGGTGGCCGCCGAGTTGCCCAAGGCGATCGCCAAGAAGGTCGATCAGAGGCTGATCCTGGAAACGCTCAAAACCTTGAAGGACTTCCAATGGCTCGACGAGCAGCGAGGCTGGTTCCGCTTGGAATCGCTGCCGCAGTACGGCCTGCCGAACATGGTCGAGAAGATACTCTCGGTGACGGGCAGAATTGACGTAGCGAAGCTTCGCGGTGCCGTGGCCCGGTATCGCCGCACGGGCCGAAAGGTGCCGCCGGCCAGGGTCCTGCTGGAGTTCTGTCGGCAGATGCCCGGGGTCGGCGTGGAAGGAAAGACCATCGTCGCCGATCCACCGCTCGACTGGCAAGTGGTGCTTGCCGGCGTCGAGCGGGGTATGGTTCGCGTGCTCAAGGATCACGGGCCGGTGATGGAACGGGGTGAGTTCGAAGAGCACTGCATAAACAACGGCATGAACCGCTTCAGCTTCAACGCCATTATCATGTGCTCGCCCGTCATTACCCAGTTCGGCCGTAGCGTATACGGCCTGCTGGGCGCCAAGGCTGATCGCCGCGCGGTCGAGGCGCTCTCGGCGCGAAGATCGGCGGGCGTGCCCACCAAGGTACTCCGGTCGTACGGCCAAACGGAAGACGGCAAGATATACCTGGCGTATCGGTTGTCGAAGGCGGCGATTTCCGGCGGTGTGATTACCGTACCCGCCGCCATGAGCCGGGAGGTTAAGGGCAAGTTCGCCATTTACACTGCCGACGGAAAGGAAGCCGGCACGCTGGTGTCGAAGAACGGTTGCGCCTGGGGCTTGGGGCCCGTTTTGCGTGGAAACGACGCCCAGCCGGACGACCACCTGCTAATCCTCTTCGACGTCACCCGGCGCGACGCGCGCATCCATATCGGCGACGAAAGCGTACTGGGATCGGCCGGTCTTCCTCCGGATGCCTAGCCCGCGTTTTTTGCCTCGCCCTGGTCCCACGGGAACCGTACTATGTACTCTTTGGTGGTCGGTCTTCTGCGACCGTTTTTTTTGGCGTGTCTGTTTCTCGTGGTGGCCACGGTCATGCTCTGGCGGAAGCGGCGCAGCCGGCGCCGACTGAGATGGCTGACCGCGGCCGTGGTGGTCTTGCTTCTGATCTGCACGCCGGCAGTCTCGTTTCTCGCCCTGGGAACCTTGGAATGGCGGGCACCGCCGCCTCGGCTTGCCCTGCCCGATCGGGCCGACGTGATCGTCGTCCTTTCGGGCGCCGTCAGGGTATACGACGAGCAGGGCAAAATTGTCGAGCCGTGCTCCGACACCATGTTTCGCTGCCTGCACGCGGCCAAGGTCTACCGCCGCGTGGGACCGTGCCCGGTTCTGGCCGCGGGCGGGAAGCTCGACCCCGACGAGCCCGGCCCCACGCTTGCCCGGGCGATGCGCGACTTGCTCGTCCAATTAGGCGTGGACCCGGCCGACATCATTTTGGAGGAGGAGTCGACCAGCACGTACGAGAACGCGCTTTTCAGCCAGCGGCTATTGGCCGAGCGCGGCCTCAAAAGGATCGTGCTGGTTACCGACGCCCTGCATATGCATCGCGCCTCGCTCTGCTTCCGCCACCTTGGCCTTGAAGTGACGCCCGCGCCCTGCAATTACCGTGTCACGGAATTCGAGTGGGTGCTCCGCTCCTTCTTACCCAACCCCGGTGCGGCGGTCGGCATTCAAGAGGCGCTGCACGAGTGGCTCGGCATCGTCTGGTATCGGCTAAAGGGCCGAATCTAGGCAATTCAGAATTTAGCGGCCGGGCTTGCCCGGCGCGTTGGGAATATCACCACACGGACGCGCCGAGCAAGGTGAGGCCGCTAAAATAATCATAAACACAACTGTACAAGATACTCGCACGATGCGCAGAGTATCCCGTTTGGCCATAATTTGTCCACCCCGCGGCTTTTTCTCGGCAGATTTTTCTCAACAAAGCCATTTCACACTGCCCGCCCATTCAATATACTGGCTAGCCTCGCACTCCATGTGCGAGCAACCACGAACCCATACTCGCCCACCAGAGTTACCATCCGAGGAGGATATCATGTACCGCCGAAAAATTCTTGTTGTCTGTCTGGCTCTCTTGCTGACGAGCACGTTGTCGGTCGCCGACGACTGGCCGACCTTCCGCCACGACATTGCCCGCAGCGGGTTGTCCTCGGAAACGATCAAGCCACCCCTTTCGCAAGCCTGGGTGTTCAAACCACTCCATCCGCCCGTGCCAGCCTGGGGCGATCCCAAGCCGGTGCCCGTCGAGGGGATTCTCGAACTGCGGCGAGTCCATTTCGACGACGTCTTCCAACCGGTTGCCGTTGGAGGGTCTGTTTACTTCGGCTCCTCGGCCAATAACAAAGTCTATTGTCTCGACGCGGCCAGCGGCACAATCCGCTGGACGACAATAACCGGCGGGCCGGTGCGGTTGGCGCCCGCGGTGGTCGACGGCCGAGTGTACGTTGGCTCCGACGACGGCCATGCCTATTGTCTCAAGGCCGAGGACGGGTCGATCATCTGGAAGTTCCGCGGCGCCCCGGCCGACCGGCGAGTGCTGGGTAACGGAAAGATGATCTCGCCGTGGTCCGTGCGAACCGGCCTGTTGGTCGACGGCGGGGTGGTCTATTTTGCCGCCGGGTTCTTCCCGGGCGAACGAGTTTACTTCTTCGCGCTTAACGCCAAGGACGGAAGCGAACTGTGGCGGAACGATAACACGGGCGAAACGCCGCAGGGCCGCGTTTCGCCGCAAGGCTATTCGCTGGCTTCGCAATCGACGGTCTTTTTCCCCATGGGCCGCGTCTCGCCCACCGCGTTTGACCGCAAAACCGGCCAGATGAAGTACGAGACATACTTCGGCAAACCGGTCGGCGGTACTTACGCGTTGCTGGCCGACAAACAGATTTTCACTGGCACGGAAGAGATGGTCGGCTTTGACGCCGAGACCCGCAGCCGCTTCGCCGTCTTCTCGGGCCGGAAGATGGCCATCAAGGGCGATGTGGCTTACCTGGCCACCGACACCCGACTGACCTCGCTGGATCGCAATGCCTTTCCGGCCGCCAGCAAGAAGGTTTATTCGTTGAAGAACCAGCAGGTTGTGCTCGGTCGCGATTTGAGCGGCTCGCGGCGCGAGCA
>CAZDHN010000442.1:0-5716 GCA_964505115.1 uncultured Planctomycetaceae bacterium | reverse complement strand
CGATGTCCCCTCGCCCCAGCGTGGAGAGGGTAGGGTGAGGGGGCAGAGTAATACGCCAGTTATGTCTTGCCCGATACCAAGCAGGCTCCCGACCCCCTCAAATTCCCCGCGGGGGCTTGAACCACTTACGCACCTTCGTTATTCTGGGGGGAAGCGTGGGTTTCCAGTCGATGGGCTGGAACTGCTTCGGTCTCTGTCACATGGGGGATGGTGATGTCGAGCGATTTTGATCCGTATCGTACTTGGCTGGGTATTCCACCCGAGGATCAGCCGCCCAACCACTACAGGTTGCTGGGGATAGCGCCATTCGAGGACCAGGCCACGGCCATCGAGCACGCCGCCGATCGGCAGATGGCCCATTTGCGAACGCTTCAGACGGGCAAGCATCCGGCACTTTCTCAGAGGCTGTTGAACGAGGTGGCGACCGCCCGGGTCTGTCTGCTCAACACCGAGAAGAAAGCAGCCTACGACCGGCAATTGCGCGAGACGATGGAGTCGCCATCGGTCGACGAGCGGGAGGTTACTTTTTCGCCCGCGCCCGTGGTGACTGAAAAGCGGGCCCCGGCACATGAGCCATCGTCGCCCGACGGCAGCGAGGAAGAGGAAGCGGTTCGGACAAAGCTTCCCTTGGTTCTCGGTGCCGTGGGAGCCGGCGTGTTGTTGCTGGTCGGCCTGATCTACGCTGGCTCGTGGCTGACCGCTGGTCCGCCGCCCGAGGCGGTGCTGATCTTCAACTGGCCGGCCGAAGCGCGGCGAGAGACGAAACTCAGTATTGACGACAAGTGGTCCACCGTGCCGGAGTCGAAAGGGCCGATCGAGCACTCCTGCAAGCCGGGCGAGCATCGCATTGTGGCCGAGCGACAGGGGTTCAAGCGGTGGGAAACGGTTGTTCAACTGGCACCGGGCGACCGGCGAAAGATATCGCCCAGTTGGAAGCGCCAAGCATACCTGGTTCTCCAGTGGCCCACCAGCGAACGACAGAACGCCAAAGTGGCAATCGACGGTAAGCAGCCGGATATCTCGACGCTCGTCCCCCGGCCGGGCCCAACGGGCATGAAGTTGCCACTCGAAGCGGGCGAGCATGTGGTCCGAATCATCCGCCAGGGTTTCGAGCCGTTCGAGCAGACCGTCACCATCGCCCAGGATAAGGATGTTGGGCTCAGGCCGGTCTGGAAGAAGCTTTCCGATCAGGCCGAACTGCCGGAATTGCCGGAACTGGCAACTGCCCCTGTAATGCCGACACCGAAAGAAGAGCTTCCCGTCCGCTCCGACGACACACAGTGGATATCGCTGCTGCGTTCGCCGAGCGATCTGGTCGGCTGGGAGGTTCCCGGCAAGAGTGTGAAGTGCGCGGACGGGGTCGTTGAGTTGGATAGCACCCATATGTACTATCCCCCCGTCGTTGCGAAGGATATGGTCATCCGAGCGAAAGTGAAGAAGTTGGAGGGGAAAACTGCGGTGCTCGTTCTTCGGTACACCGCTTCGGGTGGTTTTTACGCCGCCTATTTCAATGATAAGAACTACTTCGGCATCGGAAGAGGCATGGGAAAAAGCGTGCCCGCGCCAGTAGAAAAATTCGAGAAGCTCAAGGACGTCCATGGCAGCAAGCCATACAACGGCCCGTTCGAAATGGAGTTCGCCGCCATCGGCGACACTCTGACTCTCCGCGTTGACGGGCAGGAGATCATTCGCCTGCGCGACCAGACCCATGATTCGGGGACATTTTGCATCGAAGCCAACGAAGGCCGAGCGGAGTTCAGCCAGGTGCAGGCGAGAATCCTCGACAAGGACTGGACGCCGCCGCCCGGCCTGGCAGCCACGCCAGAACCCGGGACCAAGGAGATGCCGAAAGGAGAGCTTCCCAGCCCCAAAGACGGGCAGTGGATTCCGCTGCTGCGTTCACCGGCCGAACTGGTCGACTGGAAGGTTTCCAACAAGGGCGTGAAGTTCAGCGATGGGGTGGTTGAGTTGGACAGCGTCTACATGCACTATACGCCGGTCGTTGCCAAGGATATGGTCATCCGAGCGAAAGTGAAGCAGCTGGATGGGGACCATCTGGCACTCTACGTCAGACGCAACGGTTCCGATGCTCTTTACTCCGCGTCTTTCAAGGGGGGCAATCACTTTGCCATCGAAAAGTTGGTGGCGGGTCAAGACTGGCGGGAAATCAAGGCTGTCAATACAGGCCGTCCATACAATGACTTCTTCGAAATGGAGTTCGCCGCCATCGGCGACACTTTGACTCTAAGCGTTGACGGGCAAGAGATAATCCGCCTGCTGGATCAAAGCATAAGTTCTGGAACGTTTGGCATCGGAGCCTGGAGTGGCAGAGCACAATTCAGCCAGGTCGAGGTGCGCGTCCTGGACAAGGACTGGACGCCCCCGCCCGGCTTGGTAGCCACGCCAAAACCCGAGCCCAAGGAGACTCCCGCCGAACTCGACCCGGCCTTGAAGCTTCGGCAGAAGCTTGACGCGAAGTTCGCCGGAGCCGTTGAGCCGGTCGAGGCCATGGTTTCGGCGTGGGACTTTTCCGCCGCGGTGGCGGCGCTTGCGAAGATCAAGTTCGACGAGCCTGAACTCACGGCTCGCCGAAACGCCCGGGGCCGAGAGCTTCAACGGCTGGTGAAATTCAAGACCCGGATTATCGCCAAGATCAACGCGGCCGATCCGCCGCTGAAGAAGTCGAGCTTGAAAATAAGGGGCATGAACGGCGTCATCGTCAAGGCCGACGAGCAAAGCATCACGACCGAACTGTCCGGCGGCAAGAGCGAGGCGTTTACCTGGCACAAACTGGGGCAAAAGGCGTCCGAGCGGCTGGTGCAAATGGTGATCGACCGCCAGAAGTCGGACGACTGGCTGACGGCCGGCTTGTTGGCGCTTGTTTTGGCCGATGCCACTTCGGCTGAAAAGCACTTCGAGAAAGCCCGCTCGCTTGGCGCCGACATCGGCCCTCATCTGGCCCCACTGGCCGCTGCCGCGTTGGGTCGGGTGAACGTGCTGCTGGAGAAGAAGGAGTTCGCCCAAGCCAAGACTCTTCTGGACGAAATAAAGAAGAAGTACGCCAACACGCCCTGGTTCGCCGCCAACACGGGCGCCTTTGAAGCCGCGTGCAAGGCGGCCGCCGGCGGCAGCGTGGAAGGCGAGGCCGAGAAACTCTATGCCCAGGCGGCGAAACTCTTCAAGGAGGACGAGCCGTTCGACCTGAGACCTCTGGTCGAGAAACTGAAAGCCGACTACGCCGACTCGCCAGCCGTTACCGACGCCGACCGCCAGCCGTCATTTGGCCAGATGGCGCTGGCGGTGGCCGAGTTGGGCGCGCTTATCACCGTCCGCCTGGACGGCAAGGGCGACCACAAGAGCGTCCAAGAGGCGATCGACGCCGCGGAGCCCAAATGCCTGATCGAAATTCACGACAACGGCCCCTATAACGAGAAGCTAGTGATCCCAAAGGAGAAAACCGGCTTGACCATACGCGGCAAGAAAGGCTTCTGGCCGGTTATCACGTCGCTGGGCCCGACGAGGGACTATGAAACCCTCGTATTGGTCCTTGCCAGCGGAGTTACTCTTGAGCGACTCGTCCTCGTGCACGGTACGCCGAGCGGAGACCATTGTCGCTGTGTGGGCATTTGCGCCTCGCAGTTCAGGATCCGGTCGGCCGTTTCTTACATGTCCATTAAAGGGAAACTGTTTGATACATGGCACACGAATTCGGTGCCAGAGGTGCGCGGCTGCCTGCTTCTATCGAGCATGGATATTCACGTGAGACTCAGTTTCGCGGACTGCTTCTTCCTCAGCAAGAATGCGACTTTTCGTAGTCCGTGCGAGTTGCGGCGTTGCACGATTCTCGGATCCGTGTCGCTCAACAGGCCACCCAGCGTTCTGGCGGATTGCGTGGTAAACCAGATTTACTTGAATGAGAAAGGCCACCGCGTGGACCACTGCGACCTGTTTGGACGGCCACCAGTCAAAGGGAGAGAAGCACGTGAGTTGGGCATCAACTTTGGCGCTACCTGCTTCACGGCAGACCCGCAATTCGCAGATCCACGAAGTCTTGATTTTCGCTTGAAGCCCACCAGCCCCTGCCGCGGCAAGGCCTCCGACGGCGGCGACCTGGGCGCGACTTACACGCCCGAAATGCTGGAGATGATCAAGGCGGCCTTCGCGCTGCGTCAGCAGGGAGTCATCAAGTTCTGAGCCCTTCATCTTGTGCGCGAGCTTGAATTGCTCGCGGGCATCCGTTATTCTGGGGGGATGCTTGCGTTTCCGGTCGGTGGACTGGAGCTGCTTCGGTCTCTGTCACGCGGAGGACGGTGATGGCGGGTGATTTTGATCCTTATCGCACCTGGCTGGGTATTCCACCTGACCAACAGCCGGCTAACCACTACCGGTTGCTGGGGATAGCGCTATTCGAGGACCAGTCCACGGCCATCGAGCACGCCGCCGACCAGCGGATGGCCCATCTGCGAACGCTCCAGGCAGGCAAGCACTCGGCACTTTCTCAGAAGCTGCTGAACGAAGTGGCGAACGCCCGAGTCTGTCTGCTCAACGCGGAAAAGAAAGTGGCCTACGACCGACAGCTTCGCGAGCGACTTGAGCAAGACACACCGGAGGCCGAGCCGGCACGCTCCGGATCCGCGCGGTCGGCGGCGAGCCGGTCGCGGACGAAGACGTCCACGTACATCGGCTACGCGCTGGGCGCCATAACGCTGTTGGTGCTTATCGCCTGGGGTGTTTTTTTCGGCACCCGGTCGGGTGAGGAGGTGGCCAAGAACGACGGTACGGGCCGCGTGGGGGAAGCCGCCGTTGAATCTCCATCGACCCAGCGCCTGGTCCTCCATTGGCCACCGCGCGAACGGGCCGGCGGCACCGTCACGCTCGACGGCCGCGACGTCTCGGCACTGGTCAAGCAGGCGGCCAGCGACCGGATCAAGTTGCCGCTGAAGCCGGGCCGGCATTCGGTCACCATCGAGCGGCTCGGCTACGAGCCGTTCGAGCAACAAGTGACGCTCCACAACGGCACCGACGCCACGGTCCGACCCGTCTGGAAGAAGCTCTCTTCCCCGACCGAACCGCCGGACTTGCCGGAACTGCCCATGACTGCGGAACCGGAGCCCGAACCGCCCGAGCCGGAACCACAACCGAGACCGCCCGAGCCGAAGGAGGTGACGCCCAAGCCCGAGCCGAAGGAGACTCCGCCGGCGCCGAAGCCAGCGGAGATCGACCCGGCCTTGAAACTTCAGCAAGAGCTTGACGCGAAGTACGCCCGGGCGCTCGATCCGGTCGAGGCGATGGTTTCGGCGTGGGACTTTTCCGCCGCGGTGGCGGCCCTGGCAAAGGTCGAGTTCGACGAGTCTGAACTCACGGCTCGCCGCAACGCCCGGGGCCGAGAGCTTCAACGGCTGGTGAAATTCAAGACGCGCATCATCGCCAAGATCAACACGGCCGACCCGCCGCTGAAGAAGAGCGACCTGATGCTTCGCGGCATCAACGGCGACGTGGCCAAGGCCGACGAGGAGTCGGTCAGCGCGAAGTTGGCCAGCGGGAAAACCGAATCGCACGCCTGGCGTGAACTGGGCGAGAAGACGCGTTCCCAGTTGGTCAAGCTTGCAATTGATGGCGAGAGTGCCGACGACCTGCTATCGGCAGGCCTGCTGGCCTTCGCCTCCGGCGACATCGCCCTGGCCGAAAAGCTTTTGGCCCAGGCCCTATCCCGCGG
>CAZDHN010000441.1:0-5734 GCA_964505115.1 uncultured Planctomycetaceae bacterium | reverse complement strand
GGTTCCCTGGCGGGACCCCCTTGAGTCGCGCATTAGCCATGCAAGAATCAATAGTGTCGATCAGCGAAGATTAGTGTTCCCCTGTTGTCTCGGCACTCTGAAAAACCTGATCGAGTTATTAGGGCGAGGTATCCCAGAGCCACTATCGAGAATTCATCCTGTAACTCTTGTCAATCCTGTCTATTTCTTCACGAGTTCCAAGCGAGCATTCTCTCGCCATCCGTGTTTGATCCGTGTTCCATCCGTGGCCTGATTCCTTTATGCCCGTCACTTGCTTTTTTTGGCTTGATTCATTTCCTTCAGCGTCTTTTCGACAAACCCGATAACGTGGGGCCAGCACTCGCGGCCGCAGCCGCCGTGGTCGAGTCCTTCCAGGACCACGTGCCGGATGTTCTTGTGGCCGAGCAGTTCCATCATCGAGACGAAGTAAAGGTTCTCCTCCGCCCGCATCAGCATGTCGACCTTCCAACCACCCGTTATGCAGAGGGTGGATGGCGCGTCCTTGCGGATGTGGTACAAGGGCGCGTACTTGTCGATCGTGGGGCGGAGCGTGCTGGGCTCCACGCCCTGCTGCTTGCGTACCGTTTGATGCGTGATCATCTGGCCGGTGACGGGAATCAGGGCGGCCAACTGGTTGGCGTCGATGTCGTGCTTCGCAAGGTAGCTCTTATCCAGCCCGATCATGGCCGTCAGGTAACCGCCGGCCGATATGCCGGTGAGGAACACCTTGTTGGGATCGCCGCCGTAGGACTCGATGTTCTTCAGCGTCCAGGCCAGGCCGGCCGCTGCGTCTGCGATGATGACCGGATATCTCGTCTTTGGATGCAGCCGGTAGTTAACCGCCACGACGGCCCAGCCTTTGTTCATAAGTTGACGCGGTATGTGCTTGTTCCCACCCCACATGCCGCCGCCGTGATAGTAAACGACCGTCGGGAACCCCTTGACTCCCACCGGCCTGTACAGATCGAGCCGGCACCGCTCTTTGGCGTAATCATCGGTCGCCTTATCCGGGCCGTCGGGCAGGTAGGAGATGTCTTTGTCGGTCTTGTATTCGATCTTCTTTTCGCCACACTGGGCATCAGCAGTCCATGCCGAACAGAACGCCAGTAGGATAACGAGAAGTGATTGTCGCTTGGATGTAAATAACATGGGGCTTCTCCGGTTGAAATAGCGATTGTGGTTGTTAGCTATTGGGTGCCACTGGCTTTGCCAGTGTTTCTGGATTTCGCGACGTTGCGACGCAAACACTGGCGAAGCCAGTGCCACACTTACGCGGAGTCACGGTGTTTTGGGTGCGTCCTTACAATTGATGAACAGGTTGCCCGCAGTGTTCGATGCTTTCCACGTGCCGGGCAGCGTCTCCTTTATTGCCTGCGCGCAGTCCTCGACGATATTGTCGTGGATCAGGTTGGGGCAGATCTTGCCAAGCCGATCGACATCGAGCAGTATCGCGGCGGAATTCGGCTCGTTGAAGCCGGTTAACTGGTTGCCGATCAGCTTGAAGCGACCCTTGACCAGCACGGCCTGCTTAACGCCCGTCGCCGATCCCCGACTTATCAGGTTGTCGCGAACCAGCGAGGTCGAACTCCCGTAGGCGTCCAACACCAGCGGGTTCTTGCAGCTTGTGACGGTGTTGTCGTGGATGTTCCAGTTGGCTCCGTCGGCCGGGATGAGTTCGAACTTGTCGCCCTCCTTCAACTCGTGCGGCTTGGCCAGCTTGAAGACCGTGGTCGCGGGATCGAACGATTCAATTCGCGAGATCTTTCCTTTACTGGCTCCGGACGTCCAGTACAGGCTCCAGCCGCCGTAGGAGTGCGAGCTCCGCCATTCCAGCGGTAGATGCGTCTCCAGGAACGAGCTTGCGTCGATCACCTTTCGCACGCCCGACTGGATGCGGGTTGTGTGGATACCGCTTGTGCAGTTGCGGATCAGGTTATCGTGAACCGTAACGTTTCGGGCCGGCTCGGAAATCTTGATTCCAAAAGCGAGCGGGTCGGGGTCGCCGCGAACGTAGATCTGATTGTCGGCCAGCGTTATGTCCGACGCGCTCACGTTGATACCCCAGCGGGAACGCGGCGTTTTGCCCGGGTAGGTCAGGTCGATGATGTTGCCCTTGATTACGGCGTTTCGCGCGGGAAACGACGAGCGGGCGGCCATGTCGCCGGTGCGGCAGCAGTAGCTCGAAGCGGTGATGGCCGCGCCGTTGTAGTTGATGAACAGATTGTTGGCGATGGTTACCTGCCTGGGGCCGTGGCCCAGATGGATGCCGCCGTTGCGGCCTTCGCAGCCCTCGAAGACGTTGTTCGCCACGATCGCCTGCCCGCAACCCAGCTCGTGCAGGTGGTCGGGCCGATGGCTCATGTCGCCCACCGTAAAGGGGCCCGCATTGCGGACGTAGTTGCCAATCAGCTTGATGAATCGGGCCGGGCCCTCGTAAGCGTGCCAGCCGGTGCCGTCGATGCGGCAGTACAAAACGCAGGTGTTCTCGCAGGTGTCGTTGTTGTTGAAGGCGTTGGCCGCGCAGTCGGTTACCGAGCAGCGAAGGTACGTCAACTGCTTGGTGTATGCCTTGGGCTCGCTCTTGCCGGCCCGGGAGGGTCCCTGGCAGTAGAACGCCTCGGTGGCCATGTTCCGGGCGTGGACGTTCTCGATTAGCACCCGCTCGGTTCCATGAATGCCCACGGCGTTGCAGCCCTTAAGCGCGCAGGCCCAGTAGCTGTATCCGCTGGACGTTTTGAACGAGCCGGGCTTATTGGCGAGGCTGGTGTGCCCGATCATGTTGAAGTTGCGGATGGTCACGTCCGTGCCGCCCCGCAATGCGAAGACCGAGCCCGCGCCTTCGATTATGTCCATCAGCGTGCTGTAGCCGCTTTGCCCTTCGATGCGGATGTTCGCGCCGGCTACCGTGAGGCCGTAGGTCAGCCGGTAATGGCCGTTGGGTACGAAGAGGTTCTTCTTCTGCTTGATGGCGTGGTCGATGGCCGTTTGCAGGGCCACCGTATCGCTGTGCCGGACAACGGCGTCCTTGACGCTTCGATTCGCCTTGGCCGCCAGCACGAGCTTGTTGCCCTCGATCCGCTCGATCTTGGTCACCAATTGATCCCGGGCAGCGAAGCTGATCATATTGCCGGGCACGAGGTCGCGCTTATTGAACTTGACCTCGATGCCGTTGCTGAGCTTCTGCCAGTCCCAGGTGATCGGCACCTTGGCGGCCGTCCACTTGTACTGCTTCACCAGATCGTCGCTCCAGCGGAAGGTGTGCGGCTTGGCCGACTCGATCTCCAGCAGGTAGACGAACCAACTGCCCTGGCTGCCGTCGTACCCGCGCATCTCGACGGCCTTCTCCAGCGGCTTCCGTGAACCGTAGGGCGACTTGGGGCCGCAAAGCGACGCCGCCTCGTAACGCACGTTGCACTTCGACACCGAGACCCACTGGTTCAGCTTGAAGTCGCCCACGTCCTTCACCACAATCTCGCCGGAGTCGGCCTTCGTTTCGGCCGTGGTCTCGAACTTCGAGCCGGAAGCGCCAAAGTCTCGCGCGTTGAGCCAACCGGTTTCGTCGGCGGCGGATTGGCTGACAAACAGAGTGGTGCAAAGCAACAGCAGCAGGCCGAGGACTCGGATGGGCATGGGATTCTCTCAAACAGGCAGGCCGGTTGGCGGTTATCGTCGGCGGGCGGCATTGACGCCACGCAAATTATCATAACGCATCGCCCGGCCGGTGCAACCCTTGTGTCCGGCGGCCCGGTTGCCTAAGATGCAGATAAGTCCCGTTTAGCCGGTGGGCTTGCCCACCGCGTTTGGAACATCGCCACGCCGACACGCCTCAACAGGAGCAAACCATGAGCCAGTATCCAAACAACCGTCACCGGGTTTCGAGACGCGCATTCAACGGACAGTTGGCCGCGGCGGGCATGGCGCTGGCCGGGATGGCTGGCTCGGCGTCGGGGGCCGAGAAGAAGCAGCCGGCCGGGAAATATGTCGACGTGCATGTCCATCTCGAGCAGGAGTGGTTCAGCGGCGGCAAGCTGACGCCCAAGATGATGCTCGACTGGATGGACAAGCAGCAGGTGGCTCAGGTCGTCGTGCTGCCGCTGGTCTGCCCCGAGGCGTGGCATTATCCGATCTCGACGCATTGGGTCCTCGAGCAAACCGCCCCCTACCGCGACCGGCTGATACCGTTCTGCGACATCGACCCGCGAAGCACGTACCTCAGGGGCACGAAAGGTTTCTTGGGCATGTTGAAGAAGTACGTCGAGGCAGGCGCGAAGGGGCTGGGTGAGCACAAGTGCGGCGGGCCGATCGACGACCCACGACGGCTCGATCTGTTCCGGGCCTGTGGCGAGTTGAAGCTGCCGATTCTCTTCCACATGGACTCGATACGGAACACCGACAAGCCGGGGCTACCCGGCCTGGCACGAGTGCTCGAAGCGGTGCCGGACTCGATCTTCCTGGGCCACGCGCCCGGTTGGTGGAGCGCGCTGGCCGACGGCACCATGGACCGCCTGATGGACAAGTGTCCGAACATCTACGGCGACCTTTCGGCCGGCAGCGGCGCCGGAGCGATCAGCCGCGACATGAAGTTCGGCCGCGAGTTCGTCATCCGCCGCGCCGACCGGCTCTGCTTCGGCACCGACTACTTGAAACTGGGGCAGAAGATTCCGCAGTTCGAACTCTACGAAAAACTCGACCTGCCGGCCGACGTTCAGGCCAAGGTCTTCCGCGACAACGCCCGCCGCGTACTTGGGCTGTAGCTGAATTCGCAAGAATTCAGATGGATTCCGCTACTACGGTCTGAACTCTTGCGAGTTCAGCTACTACGGTCTGAACCAGCTACTGCGGGCTGAATTCTTGCGAATTCAGCTACCAACCGTTGCGTGTCAATTCCCCAGCGAGGCGACCTCTCCACCGTCACGGGTGCCCAGTTCGTTGTAGAGGCGGTAGTCGATCGACTCGGAGACGAAGTGGACGCTGCCGTCGCCCATGAGAAAGTTAGCCCCGCCGGAGTGCAGGCTCTTGCAGCCGCAGGCTTTTACGTAGCACCAGGGAGGTTCGGGGCAGAGTTCAAAGGTGTTAAGTGGGATGGTAGTGCCCACCAGCGCGAAGTTGGGTGCGTACGCCCCGTTGTAGCAACATTGGCCGGGCAACGTCTCGCCCACCATGATCGTATTGGAAAGCCCGTCCCGCACCGCTGCAAACCGAATCCTGCCCGGATAGCGACCAAACATCCCCACTGAGTTGTCCGGCGGCGAATTGGTCCCGAAGTTCCACCCCTGGCAACAGTAGGAGTCGGGACCCGTGGAGCTGGACTTGGGTTCCGGGCAAAGGACACAACCGTTGTCCTGGGTTGGACCCATGCAAGCCTGATACCACATACCTAGCGACGGGGTCGGGTTCAGGCCTGGCGTGGAACAGGCGCGATCGGTGAAGATCGGCTCGCCGGAGTCTGGATCGCTTGGGCAGACAAATGCCGACACGACGGTCTTGACCGCAACCGCGTTGTTCACGTGGGCCATGGCGACGTTGAAGTCGAACTGGTCGTAAAGTGCCTGCTGCTCCAAGTACGGCAGGATAAACGCCGCCCAAGTGCCGGTCCGCGCCACGTGATAGCCACAGGCAAACGGCAAGCAGCCGACCGACGTGTGATAGTTATGCAGCGCCAGCCCGATCTGCTTGAGATTGTTCGTGCACTGCATTCGCCGGGCCGCCTCCCGGGCCGCCTGCACCGCCGGCA
>CAZDHN010000440.1:0-5755 GCA_964505115.1 uncultured Planctomycetaceae bacterium | reverse complement strand
CGTCTCGCCAGTGCAATACAAACCGGGGCTTGCTCGTTGTTGTTTCAGGAGATCGTCGGGCGCATGTGCGAATTCCCGCTTGTGCGGCCAACAACCGGTAGACGCGAGGCGGGTTCTGGGAACACTAACGAACAAGCTCCGGGCTAACAACCCGTTGAAAAAGGGTGCCACTGCTGGCTTGCCCAGCAGTGCAAAGCACAAACCCCGCAAAAACACTGCTGGGCAAGCCAGCAGTGGCACCCAAATTGCCGCCAATGGTCTTTTTCAACGGGCTGCTAATCAGCACTGGCGAGACGCCAGTGGCACCCTGCAACCACGCGAGAAAGGCAAATCGCCGGGCAAGCCCGGCCGCTAAAAGGTGAATTGATCGCCAGACGAACCACTAACCGGGCGCGATGTGTACGCGGCGGCCGGCGATGGAGACGCGGCCGGCGGCTAGCAGGCCGAGTGCCTCGGGATAGGCCTGGCACTCGGCTTCCAACACCCGGGCGGCAAGCTTGGCCGGGGTGTCGTTTTCGAGCACGGGCACGGTCCGTTGCAGGATAACCGGGCCGTGGTCGTACTGATTGTCGACGAAATGGATCGTGCAGCCGCTGAGTTTCACGCCGTGCTGGAGCACGGCCTCGTGGATGTGATGCCCGTAGAATCCCTTTCCGCAGAACGACGGCATCAGGGCCGGGTGGATGCTGATTACCCGATTGATGAAATCTTCCGGCACGACGACTCGCTTGAGGAAGCCGGCCAGCACGACCATGTCGGCCCGGGCCTCGCGGCAACGCTGGAAGACGGCCTCGCTGAATTCGTCTTGTGAGGGGAACTCGCTGCGGTCGATCACGGCGATGGGGATGTTGCCCTTCTCGCCGTATTGCAGTCCGGGCGCGTTGAACGTATTGGCGACGATCAGCCGAATCTCGGCATCCAACTCACCGGCGGCGATTTTGTCGATCAGATTTCGCAGCGTCGTGCCCGAACCGGATATCAAAACGGCGATGCGCAGGGGCGATTTTGGTTCCAACTGATGCATGGTCAATTGTTGCGTGGTGTGTCTTGGGTGGGAACTTTTTGTGGCCGGTCGGGGACTGAGTTGTTGGCAATGTGGGGTAGTGGGGAATTTGTTTGGGCGGGTTCTTGTCTCGCAATGTCAGGCCCAACGGGCCTCAAGTCACTATGCGACTCTCAGAAAACTGGAACCATTTTCGCGTGCATTTTGGCACCACACGTTCAAAAGCCCACTGCGGGCGAACGTGGTTGCCCTATTCCGACACGCGGACGTAAAGCGTTACCGGGTGGCCGGCAAGCTGGAGTTCGGCCGGCTCGCTGTCCGCCAGCGGCTCGGAGCCCAACTCGACCGCCAGCGTCTCTTCCATTATATACTCTCGGAATTGCCGCGCCGCCGATTGAATCGCTTCCGATTCGCTTGCCATGCCAACCGCGATCCGGTCGGTAAACTCGCAACCGACCTCCCGGCGACGGGTTTGGATTGCGTGGACCAACTCCCGGGCGAGCCCTTCGGCCAACAGGTCGTCGCTCAGCTCGGTTGAAAGGACGACGGCCGTCGAGTGTCCCTGCGCCGCGGCCCAGCCCTCTCGGGCTTGCAGACGAACCCGGATGTCGTCCGAATCGAGCACGACGGGGCCGTCGGGCAGATCGAACTCGATTTGGCCCTTCGCCTCCAGTTCGGCCAGCAGCTTGCCGCCGTCGGCATCGGCCAACAGCTTGCGAAGCGCCGGCAGACGCTTACCCAGCCGCGGGCCCAGTCGCTTCAGGTCGGGCAAGATTGTGTAGGTGATGTACTGATCGGCCTCCCGGGTGAACTCGACCTGCTTGACGTTCAACTCGTCGCGGATCAACCCGGCGTGTTGCTCCAGCCAGGGCTGGTGGGTAGCGTCGACCAGAACCACCTCGACCAGCGAAAGCGGCTGACGCACCTTGAGTTTCGCGCCCATCCGAGCGCTACGGCCCAGCGAGACGATCTCGCGAGCCAGGGCCATCCGCTGGGAAAGCGCCTCGTCGACCGTGTCGGCCCGGACGGTTGGGTAATCGCAGAGGTGGACACTCTCGGCCACTCCAACTGGGGACTGGTCCATTTTTCGGCTGAAAGATGTTTTCTCGGGAGAACCATCGGCCGAAAACATGGACCTGTCCCCTTTCGTCGCCCCCGAGAATGCCTCGCAAGCAAGGTTCTGCCAGATACTCTCGGCTAGAAACGGAACGAAGGGGCCGATCAGCTTGCAGGTGCTCAGCAGGCACTCGTAGAGCGTCCAGTAGGCGTCGAGCTTGTCGGCCGATTGCTCGCCGCTCCAGAAGCGGTCGCGGCTGCGGCGAACGTACCAGTTCGACAGGGCGTCGACGAATTCGGTCAGCCGGCTGCACGCGCCGTAGTTGTCGTAGGCGTCCATCCGCTCGGTCACGGTGGCCGTCGTGCGGTTCAACTCGCTGATGATCCAGCGGTCCAACTCGCCCCGATCGGCCACCGGCCGGTAGCCGTCGGCGGTCGCAAGCACCTCGGGCGTCAACTGGCCGGCGTCGCCGGAGATCGAGGCGGCTGGATCGAACCCGTCGATGTTCGCATAGATGACGAAGAAGCTGTAGACGTTCCAGAACCGCAGCAGGAACTCGGGAATGCACTCCTTGATCGAGCGTTCGCTGTAGCGGATCGAGGTCCAGGGCGCCTGGTTGGCGAAGAAGAACCATCGCAGGGCGTCGGCCCCGTAGCGGTCGAAAATCTCTTGCGGCGCGCGATAGTTGCGCTCCTTCTTCGACATCTTCCGGCCGTCTTCACCCAGCATCAGCCCCAATACGATGCAATTGCGGAAGGGGTGCGGATAGTCGATCAACGGCCTGTCTTCCGAGCGCCCTTCATCACGCTCCGCGTTTTCATCTCCATCCGGGCCGTCGGGGCTGAATAGCAACGTGCTGATGGCCAGCAGACTGTAGAACCAACCTCGGGTCTGGTCGATCGCCTCGCTGATGAAGTCGGCCGGGAATTGCTCGGAGAAATGCTTCTCCGAACCAGCTTGGGCCGGATAACCCCACTGGGCAAAGGGCATCGCGCCCGAATCGAACCAGCAGTCGATCACCTCCGTAACGCGCCGCATTCGTTTGCCGGGCGCCTTGGGCGAATCGTAGGTCACTGCGTCGATGTAGGGCTTGTGTACCTTGAGATCGTCATCCAATTCGGGGTTGGCCTTCTTGGCCGCTGCCCAAACCTCGGTTCCCTCGACGCCCGGCTTGGCAAGCAACTCGTCGTAACCGGCGATCGCCTCCATGTGGCCGCTCTCCTCGCAGACCCAAATTGGCAGCGGCGTGCCCCAATATCGCTCGCGCGAGAGGGCCCAATCGACGTTCGTCTCCAGGAAGTTGCCGAAGCGGCCGTCCTGGATGTGGTCCGGCGCCCAGTTGATCCGCCGGTTGTTGGCGAGCATCTTCTCCTTGAACCGAGTGGTGCGGATGAACCAGCTACGACGCGGATACTGGATCAACGGATCCTCTTCCGCTCGCCAGCAGAAGGGATAGTCGTGCAGGTACTGCTCCTGGTGAAGCAGGATGCCCTCTTCGCGCATTTTGCGGATGATGTCGCGGTCGGCCTCCTTAACCCAGCGACCTTCATACTCGGGCGCGTCGGCGGTGAATTTCCCGTCGGGCCCGACCGAGCAGATCAGCGGCGGGCCTTCGCCATCGGCGAATCGGGCCTGCTGTTCCGACAGCACGTCGTAATCGACCTCGCCGAAAGCCGGCGCCTGATGCACTATGCCCGTGCCCGATTCGGTCGTAACAAAATCGGCCTGCACGACACGCCAGGCGATGTATTGTTTCCCGCCCTCCTTGAGCCGGCCCTGCGTCTGGCCCTGGTCCTTGTAGTAATGATCGAAGGGCGGAACGTATCGCTGGCCGAGCAATTCTTCGCCCGACATTGTCGATTCGACCGTGAACTCCTCGCCCGACTTCGAGCCACCCACCTTCGAGTTGATTGCCTCGACCAGGGCCGAGGCCATGATCAGCTTGCGCGGCTGGCCTTCCACTGCCACGACGGAATATTCCAAATCGGCCCGAACGGCGGCGAACTGGTTGCTCGGCAGTGTCCAGGGCGTCGTGGTCCAGACGAGCAGGTCGGTGTCGCTGAATTTGCCGTCGGGCAGATCGACCAGTGGGAAGCGGACGTAGACACTCGGGTCGGCCACTTCGCGGTAGCCTTGGCCCACTTCACCGGCACTCAAGGCGGTTCCGCCCTGTGCCCACCACCAGACGATTTTGTGGCCCTGGTAGAGCAACCCCCGGTTGAAAAGGTTCTTCAGCGCCCACCAAACGCTCTCCACGTACGACTGATGGTAGGTCACATAGGCTTCGTTCAGATGGATCCAGAAGCCGAGCCGCTCGGTGAGTTGTTCCCACTCCTTGGTGTATCGAAAGACGCTCTGGAGGCACTTGTGGATGAAGGGCTCGACGCCGTAGTTCTCGATCTCCTCCTTCGAGTGGATACCCAGCTCCTTGCAGACCTCGACCTCGACGGGCAGCCCGTGCGTGTCCCAGCCGGCTTTTCTGCGGCAGCGATAGCCGCGCATCGTGCGGTATCGGGGGAAGAGATCCTTGATGGCCCTAGTCAGGCAATGGCCCGGATGGGGGAGGCCGTTGGCCGTGGGCGGGCCTTCGTAGAAGACGAACTCGTCGGCGTCGGATCGGGCGTCGAGCGACTTCTCGTAAATCCGCCGCTCCTTCCAGAAACGGCAAATATCCTCTTCCAGCTTGGGGAACGAAACGGAACCTTCAACGGAACGAAACATGGCGAGTACTCAAATGAGCGGGAAAACAGGGGCGGAAACTACTCAGTAGAGCAGGTATGGCCGGCTTTTTCAATCGGGAACCGTGAGATGATTCCCGCGACGGGAAAGCGTGGTAGCTGAATTCGCAGGAATTCAGACGGACTCGCGCTGGGGTGAATTCTTGCGAATTCAGCTACAGGCCAAATCAGTCGGATTTCAGGGCGAAATCGACGCTGCCCGTCTCGGCGTCGACTTGGGCGGTAAGTTCGGTCTTGCGATTGTACCGCTCGGGCAGCCGCTCTTGGGGCGACATTTCGGAGGCCGTGGTAATCGTGACCGTGTGCTTGCCGAGCTTGGCGCCCTTGATGTCGCGCAAATAAATCAGTTCGTATCGCCCCTCGGCGTCGGTTACGCCTCGCGAGGCCTTGCCCGACTCCGGCCGGAAGACGACCGTCGCCCCGGCCAGCGGTTTCGCGTCTAGCGTGACCAGGCCCTCGACCGGCATCAGCTCGGGCTGGTCGCCGCTACCACCACAACCGACAACCAGGGCCACGATCCCGAAGAGCGCGACTAGAATCCAAATCTGATTCGTTTTCATCAAAACATTCTCCACTGGACAAACTCGTGAAAGCTATAAAGCCGCGACCGTTGGTCGCGCTGGAAGTTTCGGGAAATCGCTTGCCTTTTACCCCGTGCGCGACCAGCGGTCGCGGCTTTATGGGTGCGGTCGCTCACCCGGCCGCTTCTCCAGCGATAATACCCAACACTATCTTCCGCAAGTTCGGCTCGGCTTTTGTGGCGGTGGCGATGATCTCGTCAATATTGGCGGGCTGTAAAGCGTCGGGCAGACAAAGGTCGGTGATGATCGAAAGCCCCAGCACGCGCATGCCCGCGTGCACCGCCACGATAACCTCGGGCACGGTCGACATGCCCACCACGTCGGCGCCAATCGTGCGGAGGAAACAGTATTCGGCCCGGGTTTCCAGATTCGGACC
>CAZDHN010000439.1:0-5768 GCA_964505115.1 uncultured Planctomycetaceae bacterium | reverse complement strand
CGGCAAACGCGAGCAGGAGGACGAAACAGATGACTGGCCGTATCGATCGCATGGGAAGGCTCCTTGAAGGGGGGGTAAATGCCGTAGGTACGGGAGGCTGGTTCAATTGTAACCGAAGCGGCGGCGGTTTTCCAAGCAATCGCAAGCTTTGCTGGCAGGAATTCCGCCGTGTCTACCCACCCGACGCAATCCGGCCCGACCGCGAACCGTTGCCCGGCCCATGCCGTATTGAATATATATCACGCACGGCAAGGTGAACCTCGAACGGCCATCGAGCATCTATACCTCATGGAAGAGGAATCCATCACAAATGTTACAGTTCCCCTATTTTCAACAAGAATGCCCGATCTGCGGTCGGCCGGTTCGCGTGCGAAACGAACATCTCGGCTGCCGGGTCACCTGCCTACATTGCCGTGGTCAATTCGTCGCCTCCGACCCGGTTGGCACGGGCGGCCTGGCAGCCGGGCGTAACGACATCCTCCTCCGCCGCGCCGACAACCTCCTGGCAAGCACCCCAATCGCCGCGCGTTGAGCGGTTCGCCGTAACTCGTAGCGCGAACGTCGCCCCGTATCCGGCGCGGTGCTGACCGATTTCGGCCGGTTTCTACTGGGCGCTGGTACTGCGATACCCGGCGGGCTATCGCGATTCTGACGGAATGAGCCAACGGGGGATGCTCTCCTTCAGGGCTGCCTGGTGCTTGACAGGGGCCAGCTGACACGCTAGGGTGGCAATGTTGGACCTGGGGCATTTCGTTAGAAATAATAGGGTCGGCATCGGGGGCTGCAATGTCGCAGAAGGCCTCCCTGGTAATCGCCAGGTCGTGCTGATTGGGGGTAAGACTGTTGGCGAGCTGCATCCGCTTGCCGTGACGGTAGGCATGGGCTGGACCACTATTGATGGACCACTATTGATGTTGACAGGCTGGCGCGGGATGGGTGGATATTCCTACCGCTTGAAAACCACGGGGCGCTTGGCTATGCTCAATGTATTCGGGCGTCGTCGCGTTAGGTGGGCCACTCGTGGGTTATAATGGTGTAGGCGCAGTGGCCTGGGCCCTTCGGACGCGAGCGTGCATCTGGCACCCTGGACCGGCCCACACGGCAGGGGTGTGGGGAAATACAATTGACGCGGGGGTTGCGTCGAAGTACCCTTCCCGCCACTTATGGGCTTACCGAGCAATGCTATGAGCAGTGCGATAACCGAATTTCAGCCAACGCAGTTTTCCTTCACGGTCCGGTTCGTTCAGGGATACCGCTTTCTGGATCGGTGCGGGGAAGCAATCGTCAGACTTGAAGACACACTTGACAAAGGATGGATTCCAGGAGAAGTAGTCCCAACTGGCGGCCAACTTCGCAATTTTGCGTTGGGCATGGAGGCGAGATTCAATACCGAGTCTCTAACCATGACTCAGACGGAGTTCTTGTCCTTTGAGCATTTCCTTGACCAGAGCTGCAAGACTTACGAGATCCTCCGCAGCACGTTCGAGATCAAACACATTCTTTCGCCAGTTTTGAGAGTGATCTATCAAGTTGGCTTCCCGGAACTGGACTCTGCCGAGAAGTTTGTCCGCGATCTACAGCTTGGCTCCCCAAACACGGATCTGCTGGGCGCTGTTGGCGGAACGGAAGCTGCTTTCACCTTCACGCTTTGCACGCACGCAAAGGTAGAGCCACAAGGAAGCCCCGTCACGCGTAGACGGCGTATTGAGGTTAGTGTCATTCGGCAAGAGAGGCAGCCACGCTTTGACGAGAGGATTATGCGTCGACTGGCACTACTGCCAGCGCGATATCAGGGAGCGATGGGCTCGCTAAGGAAACTGCGGAGACAGCATACCACGATCGCTGAAATCGCTGCCCAGTTCGACATGGAGAACACCCTTGAATCGGAGTTCAATAGCGGGACTTTCAATCTAGCGGACTTCCTTAAGGATTCTCGCCAGTGGACAGAGGAAACCGGATCTTTCATCACCAGCAAATACAGGCCGGGATAGTAACATGCCAGAACATGTGGAGAACGTCCTTGGTGCTTCTGGTAGCTCCTTCGAACAGAGCAGGCCACCCACGTTGGCCACGGTAGCCACAGGGGACTATTCGACGGAACCGGCGATCGCAGCCGACGGGTTGGCGATAAACACGGCTGGCTGGAGTCCGTCTGGCGCTGGCCTCCATGCGAGAGACGCGCGAGGTTGGGGCCACAAGTTTATGCCAAAGCTATCGGACGCGGATGGGCGGCGGGATTACAAGCGGTGTTGCGACGACCTAGACGCGGAAATCCGCCAACTCGACGAGCATGTTGCTGATGGGGTAGTGGCGGATGAAGCTGCGGGCATAGTGGCCGAAATCCAGGCTCTGTTGGAGAGGTTGTATGATTGCCCGTTCGGTGAAGGTGAAAGTCTGAAATCGGTGGTTGTTGCTTTGCAGTCACAACTAAATAATGCGCAGTGGACTGAACGGCACGTTGCGTTCCTACGGGCATCGATTCAGCATCTTCGTGCAAGGTGGCTTGTCAACGACCAAACTGCGGATGAAATTGATGATCTGATCGAAGAGTTCGGCCTCGATCCGTTTCGCGGAACTGTGTCGGATTCCGGCGTACTGGTCCAATATAGGATTGAGAAGGTCGATAGTCCTTGATTCAGAATGACTGACGAATGCCAGAACAGGTAGCACTCTTAGACACCACGATTCAGATCGACTGGCAGAAATCTGGCGTCCGTCGTCGCCGGATAGCTGAGATTCTAGAGCAATTCGACTGGAAGGTTACAACCAGCATCTGCCTCTTGGAATTCAAGGCTACGCTGATTCAGGAGTGTATCACAATCCACGACAGACTGCGAGCCGTAGGGCGATACACTTTGGTTGTCGACTATCTGACTGAATCAAACCACCCTCAGGCGAAGCTTCGCGGACACATCTTCAGAAACCTAATCGATGTCTATGCTCAGTCGTCTTTCATCATCACGGAAGAAAAAGATCAACGACTTGCGGAGAAGGCCCGGCTCAGACTGGAAAGAGTGATTCCACATCTCTACGAGTGGTTCACTCGACAAAGCGTCGACGCTGTTCTGAGCGATGCGATCGAATGCACGCGGGCACTCGAAGCTCCCCGGAAGAAGACGGTGGCGTTTGGCGTAAACCTTCCGAAATGTCAACGCGGGAAGAACAAGTCCTGTCATGTAGAGGATTTTATTCGCAGTCACAGTGATGTCTTCCTGAAGCAATTAAGGGCGGCTATCGCTGGCATGGGAGATGAAGATGCGAAACAACTTGAGCGGGCATGTGAACTGTTTGAAGCCGTGCGTGACGACGCGAAAATAGAGTTATCCCACTCAGACTGTAGGCGGGCGGGAGATTGCCTCATCGTATTGGAGGGGAGCGAACACGCGACTCACGCTCTTTCCACGAACGCGAGGGACTGGGAGCCCGTTTGCGAATTGGTTGGCTGTAGCTTCGTCAGAGTTGACTATCCGGAGGAGAAGGAAATCTGACTTCTGGTCGGCTTGCATTCAATATCCAATTCCCGCAGAAACGCTGCCGTCTGCGACACAACTTTGGCGTCACCGCGGCTCGGCACAATTCGTGGCACGACATAATTCGCGGTTCGACGCAATCAATGAATACCTCGGAACGCTCCATACGTGGCCGACTATGTACCATCCCGCTGACCATCTGCCTCTCCATGGCATCCGTCATTCTTGCGGCCGAACCGGCCGTGGTGCCGTCGTTCCAAGAGGTCTGCTTCGATGATTTTGACGACGAGCAGCCGTACCCTAATGTCGAACAGCTTGCCGAAATACTGCTGAAAGTGCCCGGCACGCGCTCCGACATCCGCAAGACGAAGCACGGCAGCCGGCCGATCTGGCAGGTGTCGGGACTATTTCGGCTCGCCGCCGACTGGCAGGCCGACTCGGCGCTGCGGCTTTCCGTACTTGAGCCCAAGCGGTTCCAATTGCACGTTTATGGCGGCGACCGTGCCGTTGTTCTGCGATACTACGCCGAGCGTAACGACGCTTGGGCGGCCTATGAGGTTGAGCCCACGCCGGACAAGCCGGATCCGAAACCGCTCGTGCTGCTGGCTACCGACAACGGTCGATATGGCCGCTCTGGCAGCGGCACCATTGAGTTGCACCACAAGGGTGGCAATCTGGTGCTTACCCGGGGCGATCTGGTACTTCTTCGCGTGCCCTTTGCCGAACAGCCGTCGCGGGTCTATCTGGAAGGATCGGCCCTGGTTCGTGGGATAGCGATGTTTCGCAGCAGGGGCGCGCCCGAGCAGGCCGCGCCGCTGCCCGTCGAACTTCGCATTCCCCGACCCGCTGAACTGACCTGGCAGGGCGACCTGCCCGACGGCATCTCGCTGAAGAAGGCCGGTGACGGATCCGTTATACTGTCGGCCGGCAAGGAGACCAAAACCGGCCAGTCGGCCGCGGCCGTCTGTTGGCCGGGGCTGCACGAGTTCATCGTCAAGGTTGAAGACGCCTCGGTCGGCACTGGCATCTACCTGGGCGATCAAGAGGGGAAGCAACTGATCCGCATCGCCTTCTTCCGCGACCGCGGGACGGGGCGAACCACCGTCGGGCCGTTGCATCCGGGTCACGACGAGACCGAAAAGACTTACGACTACCGCAAGCACATCGTCCCCTTCGCCAGCCCGACTCAATGGATTCGCCTGACTGTCGGCGCCGGGCTGCTGAACTACTGGACGAGCATCGACGGCGTCAATTGGAGTCGGCCTTCGCCCGTCTCGTTGGACGTGCCCGGCACTTGTACGCAGCTTGGCCTGTATTGTCTTGCCGGGAAGGAAGAGCGTTCGATAAGGCTCCGCTCGATTGAAATCCGCCGGTTCGACGCCTTCGAGTCGTTGCTGCCCGACTTGACTGAAAGACCCAAGCAGACGGCGGCCACAATCGGCGACATTGATGCCTGGGACGCCCAGGTCCACCAAACACGGCCGGCCGACGTTACGCCGGAGGTCTGGCGGCGAGCCTGTATTCTGGAAACGCTCGCCCATTGCCCCCGCATCTCACTGGGCCAGCAACTTCTCGACGATCTGCTGGAAGATGTCCTGGCGGAGCCCGGGAAGATGGAGGCAAAACTGGAACTACTGCGGCAGGCAGCGCTGCTCTCGAACGGGTCGGATAGCAACGATGTCGCGCGGCTGACACGGCACTACCGGCGGTTGGGCCAAACGCTGATGCGGCAGAGCTATCCACGCCCGTTCAGCGTAATCAGTCGGGCGATGCTACGCTCGCCGTTCGTCTCCGCCCGGCCGGTTGATGTGTTTCCAGAAAAGCTGCTCCGCGATGAACTAATGAAGCAGGTAGCGTTGAAAAACTGGCAAGCCATAGAAACACTCGGCCGGCAACTGCGCTACTGGTCCGCGCCCCAGCGGCTTGCGGAACATCAACCGACCTGGGGTCCGTATGCCGAGCGAATACTGCAGTGGTCGATCGCCATGGCAAAGTTCCGTCTGACGGAACCGGCGCAGAATCAGCCGAGCATGCCGGCCGCCTGGCGACACCCGCTCGTCGAGCAACTCAACAAGGAGAGTTACAACACGCTGGGTGAATTTCGCGCGGCGCTTCGCGGCAAGGCGTACCAGGACGCCTGCCAAATCGTCTCGACTTCGATCGCTTCGGACAAGGCGGGGCTGGTCGACGACGCCGACGACTCCAACCTGTTCATCTCGTTGCCGGTGGCCGTCGAGTTGGCAATGCAGAACCATCCGGCACTGCGCCGCGCCATGCAGGAACAATTCGATTCGCTCG
>CAZDHN010000438.1:0-5787 GCA_964505115.1 uncultured Planctomycetaceae bacterium | reverse complement strand
GTCCCGCCCGAGAGCGGCCGGTTGCTGGTAGCCCAGATGCATACTTCCGTTGTCGGCAGTCCGACCACGCCCTGCTTGGGCAACGGGCCTTCGTAGGCAGACAGATTAGTGTAGGCCGGCGGCGTCACTCGCACGCGCACATTCTCTATCCGCGGTACGGTGATTACGCCAATCCGATACTTCTCACTGCGGGCGCGATGGGCACGCACATGGTAGACGGCCGCCTCGGTGACCTTGGCCAGGCAGGCTCGCCACTGCCCGCTCGATTCGGAGAACATCGGCAAAATCTCGTCCTCCCGGTCCTCGCTGCGCAGTACGAGTTCCACTTGATCGACCGGCGAGCCGGTGACGGTTGCGCGAATCTCCAACTCTCCGCCGTAAAGCACATCGACGTCTCCGGGGGTTACCTCTAAATGCGTTCGAGAAAACGGCGGGACGTCGCCAAAGGGGTTGGTGAAACGATTCCACTCGGTTCGTGCCAGTCCCGGCAGACAGACGCCGAGCAGTCCCACAATCGCCAGCGCGCACATCAGCGCCCCCAATGATCGGCCCAGCGGCTTGCGTGAAACGGCCTGGGCCGGGGAAACGCGGTTGGCGACCACGGCCGCATGGTCTGCGGCCAGGCGGGCCAGCCCGCTGCTGAGCATGGTGCTGGATTGCAGGGCCATGCTGGATTGCGGAGCCGGGGGCTCGTCGAGTTCCAATCCGGTGAGAATATCGCCGCCGGAACCGGCCACCCGGTCCAGCCGTCGGGCAATCGCCCGATCGTGGGCGCTCACAACGATTCGTCCCACCAGCAGGCAAATCAGCAACCCCGTGAGACTTCCCGCACAAACCAGCGAAGCAATTCTCAACCGCGGCGATAGCTCCCAGAGCAGATCGAACCAAGCACCGACCAACAACAGCCAAGTTGCGGCGATCAGTCCCCAGACGACGGCCGAGGTGGAACCGATGGCCCACAGTCGGCGTCGTACGCTTCGCAGTCGATGGTGCAGTTGTACGGTTGCCATGGTACGTTCCTTAAATCAATCCCGAGTAGCGGCGAATTCCCCAGGTCACGCCCCACAGAGAGAAGGCTGCGATCAACACCCACCAGCGATCCCATGCGGTGGTCTGGGACATACGGTCGGGACGACTTTTGCTTAAGTGCAAATCGAACTGCCCAGCGAAGGCGTCGGCGTCGGAACTATCCAGGATTGCCCCGCCGCTTTGTTCGGCGATAAACTTCATTTGTTGCGGCTTGGCCTCGACCTGCAATAGCTCATTGAGGTTGCCGCGGCGTACATCGAACGCGGCCACAGCGGAAACCTCGTTGTCGCCAGCGCCGGCCACCACGGCCCGATATTGCCCCTCGGGAAGCCGGCCGAAGTCGATACGATAGCGCCCCGGCGAGTCGCCGGCAGGCACGGGTGTAAAGCTTTTCGGCTTAGAAAACGCAGTGCCGCCGAGTGTGACTTCGGGAACTTGTTGCCCCAGATTCTCCGCGCGTATCAGCAGGTCGGCCGTGGCGTGTTCGCTGGCGTTGAAGCTTACTTTTTCGGTCCTCAAGGCAAACCGTTGCGAAGGCAATAACTGCACGTTGGAGACCAGCCAGCGAGTTAGGCTTCGCCAAAGGGTTTGATAGGTGGCGTCGTGCTGCTTGTAGCTCGGCGGCAAGAACGCCCAGCGCCACATCCCGGCGCCTTCCACCACGACCACGCGGCCCATGCCCACTCGCAGATAGCTGATGACGGGATCCGTGTTGCCTGCGGCGTCGGCGACGGTCTGGGCCAGCGTTTGGGCGATCTCTCGACGCTGCGGTTGCGCGACCTTGGCCAGAGAAGGCAGCACGGCGATCCCGCCTTGTCCGTCGTTGGTTGGGAGCCAATGCAGGTCGGATCCGACCTCGGTCATCTGCACGCGGAACCGCGATTCTCGCGCCGTCGACCAACGCACCGGCATCAATGCCCCCAGCCTTTGGCCGATCTGGGATGAAGGCGCCCCACGAAAACATACCAGCGAGGCTTCCCGTTGCTTCAGCCACTTCTCCAGCCTCATCATGGCCTCGTCCGTGAGAAACACATCGGCGTTGCGACCGAGCACCACGATCTGGAAGGAGTTCAGCATCTCGGGGTCGGCAAGAATCTCCGCCGCATCCTTGCGAATGGTCCATCGCTCGTCTTGAAGCGGCTGAGTATCTGGCGGCTGGGTATCTTGCGTATGGGTATCTGGCGTATGGGACTCTTTTGCCGGATCGCCTACTTCGCTTTGGGTCGACTCCTTGCGAGTGATCGTGCGCTGCAAGAGGCGGCCCTCGGCAAGTTGAACAACGCTGACCAATTCAATCGACTCGTCGGCCGCAAACATGCGAATCAGGAATTTTGTGTCCCAGTACGGCTTGCCCTCCAAGAGCAAGACCCGAACGGGCTTGTCTACGACGCGTAATAGCAATGTGGCACGATTGTTTACGCCAGTCACTTCGCCCGGCAAGCCTTCGGCCGCAATCTCATAGCGGTACAGCCCGCTTGACTCTTGGGAAACATGAAATGTTTCTTCGCCACCTCGATGGGGCAACAGTTCCACGTCGCGGGTTTCGATCACTTCTTCGTTAAGCCGTAGCGTGAGGCGAGTTTTTCCGGCCAACGCACCTTGCGTTTGCAGGTTCACGACGACCGCTACGCGTTGGCGGACAAACGCCAGTTCCCGTGTACGATTCAACTCCACCCGCAGATCCCGTACCCCGGTCGCTCCACCCAGAGTCTTGGTATAAATGGGCGCGGCCATAGCCTTGGCCTTGGCGACACTCCGCCGCACGGCAGTCATGCCGGCGCCGATGTTGTGGCCGCCATCGCTTAAAAGCAACATAGCCTGGCCTTGGGGCCGATCGTCTTCCAAGGCATTGTCGATAGCGGCGGCCAGATCGGTAGTCGCGCCGTCGGGCGTCATCTCCCGCAACTGCTGGGGCACGGCGGCCGATGATTCGTCGGCAAACGTGCGTACTCGCACGTCATATTTCTCGGTCAATCGGTTTACCGTCTCCACGGCGATTCCAGCGGCCGACTCGAAGCGAGACGTTCCCTCGCCCGAATCGCGGGTTGCCATGCTTGCGGACCGATCGACGAGGATCGTCAGAAGCGGTTTGCCGGCCGGCGGTTCGATGCGTTCGAGCCATGTGGGGTTCAATAAGATGGCCAGCGGAACCAAAACGGCGACCGTCATCAGCGACACCACAAGCGGCCATCGTCGCGGGGCCAATCGCCCTCGGGCGGCCATGGCATACCAGACCAGCAGACCCACGGCCGTTAAGCTCAGCGGGACCCAAAGGGCCAACGGGATATGGGGATCGAAAGTGAGTTGTGTCATCGAATCAAGTCCGAAATGCCAATAGGACGACCAATTCTCCTAACATACAAACCAAGCACGCAACAACCAGACCTATCCAGGCATCGTCGCGGCGACCGCTCTGGCCGGCCGCATGACGATAGTACGTATTCATTCCCGCGGCAAGCCGGCCGGTAAGCACATCCGACGGCAGGCTGTCCAAGCGGCTTTCTTCTTCCGGCACGTTCACGGGAAGCGAAAAGACGGTGGCTTTTTCGCGGCAAACGCGATAGACGCCCGAGGTCGCTGGAGCAGGGCAATGCCAGGTGACGCCCAGGTTTCCGTCGTTTAGCTCGCCGAACTGCGGGTTGCCGTCTGTTTCTTCGGCAGTCGATCTACTGGTTTGCGGCCCACATATTCGTAGTCCGGCAGCCGATCCCGCGTCGGTCGGCAACTGAACCACAAACGGCTCGCCACAATAGGCCGTCGGTCCAATGCGATGGCTTCTGAGCATCTCTTCGACCAACTCGTCCATCAAAGGCACGAAGGCCGGGGTACGAGGCAGATTCGACGCGGCCAGGTCGACGTTCAGCACGGCCAGCGCCCCGGCGTCCGACGAACTGACCACAAGGCAAGCCGATCCGTCGTTGTAGGTAGCCCTGATGTCGTCGTCCAACGTACCTTCCAGGCGTCGCGATCCAAGCCCCCCGGCGAAGCGGAGCCGGCCGATCAGCGGGGCCAGATTATCGGCGAATACGTCAAACGGCGGCAAGTCCTCTGCCACGGAAGCCAAGTACAGGTCGCGGCGAATCCGTCCCGCGGTCGGCGGGAAAAACTCGACCGGCAGTTGCAGCCCGCTGCCACACGTGTCGGAAAGTCGCTTCAAATTCGTCGCGTCAATCAGTTCGGCGGCCACATAGACGATCCTCCGCCCACGACGCAACAGATCGGCCAGCAGTTTAATCACCTCATCGGAGAGTTTGCCGGGATGGTCCAGCAGGATCAAGTCGACGCGGCTTAATGACGCGGCATCTACCTCGGAAGGATCGACCCGCAGGACCTTGGCCGAGGCGTCGTCTTTCAGTCGAGCGTCGGGCAGCAGCGCACACTCGAGAAAGTAGCTCGACGAGCTACTCGATGAGGGCCGCCGCGTGGACGATTGGCGGGTGATGATCGCATAAACCGGTTTGGGCCGAACTTGAACGACCAGCGGACGGGTATTGTCGGCCGCCAAGGCGTCATCGGCATCGATCAGCGTCGCGCGGCCATACTGCCAACCCACGTCTCGCAGTTGAATCTCTTCGCTTAGCGTGGTGGTTCGCCCTGCTGGACAGGTCGCGTGCAGCCGCCAGATCGATTCGCCAAGAACCGCTTCGACTACGACCTTCCTTGCCGCTGGGCCGAAGTTTCCCACCTCGACTTGAAGTTGCACACTGCGGCCGCGCGCATTCAGCGCCCGCCCTTCCGCCCGCAAGATGGCAATGTTCGCAGGCTGCGACTGGGGAGCGATTGACTCCAGTTGAATCTGTGTCTTTGCGGGTAACTGCGAGAAATCGGCCTTGGCCCAGTTGGCCCTCTGGAAGTCGCTCACCACGATCAACTCGCGCCTCGATTGGTCCGAGTCGGAAACGGGGGCCAGCATCTCGGCCGCCAGGGCCAACGCGCGGTTGACGTCGAGCCGCTGCGGCAAGGCCCCACAGTGGGCCAACTCGTCGCGCAGCGCGTCGAAATTTGTAGACGCGTGCTCGAAAACCGCTTGGGGCTGCGCTCCCGCCAGGATCAGATTCGCCCGCAAGTCGGGCCGATAGCGCAGAAATCGCGCGGCGACCGTTCGAGCCCGTTCCATGCCTTCGATGCCGCCCTCGGTAGCGGCCATGCTTTGACTGACGTCCACCAGCACCACCCGCACGGCCGCTTCGGCCTGGTCGTCGCTGACCAGCGGTCGATCGCCCCATTGCGGCCGTGCCAAGGCCAAGGCCAACAGCAAAATCGCCAGGGTCCGCGCGGCCAGGATCAACAGGTCGCGCAGCCGGTAGCGAGCACGACGCTCGCGCACCGCCTCGCCTCGCGCACGAACCGTAACGTGGATAACGGCATCCGCAGCGGTCGGGGCCGTGTGAGGAAATGAATCGCCACGGGCGTAGCCGCCGCGATCACTCCGATCCAAATTGCCCACGGATGTAGAAACTGCATTGAATGATTCGCCCGATTTCCTCAAGTTACCCAGTTCGTTCGACCAAAAATTCTCCCAACGTCTGCAAATAGGGGACGGACGTCGACACACGTCGGTAGTCGCAACCGCCCGCCAACGCCAGTTGGCGAATCACGGCCAGATGGGCCTCGAAACGCTGCTGGTAGGCGGCCCGAATTTCCGCTGGAGAGCAATTCATCTGACCGTCGTTCTCCATCCCCACGAAGCGATAGGCTGTCCCGTCGGGAAGTCGTTCCTCGTCGGGATGGACCAAGTGTAAAACGACCACTTCCCAG
>CAZDHN010000437.1:0-5792 GCA_964505115.1 uncultured Planctomycetaceae bacterium | reverse complement strand
CCACGGCTGGACTTCCGGCCTCGCAGTAGATGGCTGGTGAGAAATGCGGGCTAGGGAACACTAATCTTCACTGTGCCCCCTCGGGCTGAAGGAGTTAGCCAAGCATCTCTTCGACCAGTTTGCGGGGGACGCCGATGTCGAGGATGTGGAGGCGGCCGGTGTAGTGGGCGGCGTCACGGAGGAAGAAGCCGGGCTTGGCGGCGACGAAGGTGCATGTGTGGTCGGCGCGGATCGTGTGGCCGGCTGCCTGGCCCGTGTCGCAATCCAAGCCGCTGGGTAGATCGACGGCCAGCTTCGCGGCGTCGGCCGCGTTGATCCGGTCGATCACTGTGTCCAATGGCGGTCGTGGCTCGCCCCGGGCACCGGTCCCCAGCAGTGCTTCGACGATCCAGGCCGCCTCGTCGAGTTGCTTCTGAAGACGCGAGAGGTCGTCGTCGGCCGAAAAGGTTTCTATCGGCACGCCGGTCTTTTCAAGGATTCGGAAGTTGACGGCCGCGTCGCCCGAGAGCTGTTCGGGCCGGGCCCAGAGCAGCACGCGAACGTCGTATCCCCGCCGATCCAAGTGCCGGGCGATCACAAACCCGTCGCCGGCGTTATTGCCCTTGCCGCAGCAGATCACGACCGGCCCGCCGATCCCCAGCCGGCAGAGCGTGTCGGCCACGCCGCGTCCGGCATTCTCCATTAGCACCACGCCGGCCAGCCCGTACTCCTCCATCGCCCGGCTGTCCAGCAGGCGAGTTTTTGCCCGGTTGAGGGTTGGTTGGCTCATATTTGGGTCCTTTGGGGTTGGCAATTAAACGGGACAGGTCTAATTGGACATCGCCACTTTGGCGACTTCGAGACAACGCCACTGGGCTTGCCCCGGTGGATCGGCGTTTGGAAACTACGCCCCCGCGCTCGGGCCATGTCCCGTCTCCGCTCCCGCCTTTGGCGGAAGCGGAGACGGGATAGAAGGGTGGGACTCACGTTTCTAGTTTGCAGACCTTGTTTCCACTGGGGCAAGCCCAGTGGGGGTAAGCACTTGCGCATGGCACCCATCCCGAAAGTGACGCTGTCCAACTAATTTACGTCAAATATTAGACCTATCCCGTTCAATTACCCCGGTTTCCAGTGTTGAACTACTGGTGGGATATCGTAGAATAATTGGAGCGGTTCGTCATGTGGTAACCGAGGGATTTTCGGAACGAGACACAATGCCTATCTACGAATATACCTGCTGCAAGTGCGGCCACGATTTCGAGTATCTGGTTCGGGGCGACGATACGGCCTCTTGCCCTTCCTGCGGCGAGCGGAAGCTCGACAAGCGATTCAGCGTGCCCTCGGCACACACCTCGGATTCGTCGATGCCCCCCTGCCCCGACGGGCAGTGTGCCGCGGCCCCGGGCGGCTGTTGCGACAGTGGTGGCTGCCAGTTCATGGGGCAGTAGCGACTTTGGGACCTCTAGGACATCACCGCGGAGCGCTTCGCGTGTGCCGCTGCTGGCTCGTCCAGCAGTGCCGAGCCCAAACGCAAACGTAACACTGCTGGACAAGCCAGCAGTGGCACCCAGGTGGCTGCCAGTTCATGGGACAGTAGCGACTTTGGCAGGCACTCCACGCGTAAAAACAGCCGCCGGCTTGCGCGGGCGGCTGATGTCAGCATTGTTGATTTACGTCTGGCCGAGCCCTACGGCAGTGCGTAGGAGAGGCCCGTGACGACTCCGGCCTGGTAGATAGCTCCGCGAATACTGATCGGCAGAGCATCGAGCATGTAGGGAGCGCAACTTCCCGGCCGGTAGTAGCCCAGCGTGTAGAGGCACTCGTTCGGTGCGTTGACTCCCATGAAGTATGGCACGAGCGGCACGGTAACGAAGAACTGCCCACCGGAGATGACCGGCTGCAGGAACGGTCCCCAGGAATGGCCGTAACGTTCGACGTTCGTTTGCTCGAAGTAGAGCGGCTTGTGGCAGAGGCTCGACGCCGTCCAACTGAATTTGGTCGGCTCCCATTCGCGGCCCTCGAACGGATCCTTGGTCAAGGGGCATTCAGTGGGAAACTCACCCTGCTCGGCGGTCGTGCTGTAAGTCAGTTCGGCGATCTTCTTGAAGTCCTTGGCGGTGGGACACTCGCTCTCGACGCCCCGCGCGGCAGCCAACTCCTCCTCGCGTGTCAAGTCGGGAGCTTGGGTGGCTGGCGGTGTCTGCTCCGCCTTCGGCTTTTCGGGTTCCGGGATTGCCAGGTCCGGGAGCGGCTGATCTACTTGCGACGGTTCTTGTTGCGGCGGTTCTTGTTGCGTGGGTTTTTGCGGTTCAACCAGCGGGGCGGTGAGCATGTCCGCGGCGGCGGCCGGCTGGCGCTTCTGTTTTGCGTCGCCAAAGGGGTTTTTGAACGGACTGGCGGCCGACTTTTGCGGACTGCCGGTCCGCTGCGCTACTGTTCTCACATGGCGTGAAGCGACCGCCCGGCGGTCGGCCGTAACCTTAACCGGTCGGTGCGGGAGCCACTTGAGCTTCGCTGATCGTTCGGCGGTTGTGTATCCGGCCGTTTTGACCGGCTGTTGCTCGGAGGCACGGTCGGCTAGCGTGATGGCCGCCGAGAGCAAGCAGCTTGCGCCGATCGCCAAAGCGATTGCGACTGGCGCGATCGGGCGAATTAGCGGCGGCTGTTTGCGGTGAGGGACATCCGGGTGGACGATCGGCCCGTTACCAGGTCTGGTCGTCGGAGTGCTCCGTGCTGTAGTTAGGTGCTTCCTGCGTAATCGCAATGTCATGAGGATGGCTCTCCCGCACACTGGCTGCTGAGACCTGGATGAATCGCGCTTCGGTGCGCAACTCATCGATTGTCCGAGTTCCACAGTAGCCCATTCCGGCCCGAACTCCGCCGACGAGCTGATAAACAAACGCGCCCAAGGGCCCCTTGAAAGGCACGCGCCCTTCAACACCCTCCGGAACCATTTTTCCCGCTGTGACTTTTCCCGACGTGACTTTTCCCGACGTGACTTTTCCCGACGTGACTTTTCCCGACGTGGTTTCAGTCCCCTGGCGATATCTCTCGCTGGAGCCTTTAACCATGGCTCCCAGGGACCCCATGCCTCGATAAACCTTGAAAGTACGACCCTGAAAGAGTATCTGTGCGCCGGGGCTCTCTTCCAACCCGGCAAACAAACCTCCGATCATAACCACATGCGCGCCGGCGGCGATGGCCTTGGTCACGTCGCCTGAGTAGCGGATTCCCCCGTCGGCGATGACGGGTGTTTGGCTACCCAGGGCAACCTGGGCGACATTGTAAATTGCGGTAATCTGCGGAACGCCCACTCCCGAGATTATCCGTGTCGTGCAGATCGAGCCGGGACCAATTCCCACCTTGATGGCGTCGGCGCCCGCGTCGATCAGATCCTTGCATCCTTCGGCCGTTGCCACGTTGCCGGCGACAACGTCAATATCCCATTTCGATTTTATCTTTTTGACTGTTTCAATAACGTTGGTCGAATGCCCATGGGCACTGTCGACCACGAGCACGTCGACGTCGTTTTTGATAAGTTTCTCGACTCGTTGATAGTCGTGGACGCCGACGGCAGCTCCTACTCTCAGCCTCCCTTGCCCATCTTTACAGGCATTTGGGAAGCGGGACATCATGTCGATGTCTTTGATCGTAATTAGTCCCGTCAGTCTGAAATCTTCGTCAACCAGCAGAAGCTTCTCCACCTTTTTTTCCATCAAAATCTTCTCAGCTTCCTCAAGCGTCACAGTCCCCGTCGCCGTAACCAGGTTATCACGGGTCATTACCTCCGAGACCCGCAGGTCCCAGTCTTCCAGGAAGCGGAGATCGCGGCGTGTGAGAATGCCCTCCAGATGGCCGTCAGCCTGGGCTATGGGCACGCCGGAGACCTTGTACTGATCCATGATCTCTTTAGCCTGCTGCACGGTTGCATCGGGCGGCAGGGTCTCTGGATTGAAGATAATGCCGTTGGCGCTGCGTTTGACTTTCTCGACCTCGGTGAGCTGCTGCTGGAGCGACATGTTCTTGTGTATTATGCCGATCCCCCCCACCTGGGCCAATGCTATTGCCATGGCGCTTTCGGTCACGGTGTCCATGGGGGAACTTAGCAGGGGAATGTTCAGGCTGATTCGGCGTGTCAGCCGGGTGGTTAGGTCGACTTCCGCCGGCACGAGTTCGCTGTAGCTGGGTTCGAGCAGTACGTCGTCGAATGTAAAGGCCTGATATTGGATCTTATCTTTCATGCTGCTGGCTCCTTCTAGCTAAAGAGAGATAATCCAGTATTATGCCGTTTCCGCATGGAATTGCAATTCACCGGAGGTCGGAAGTCGGAAGTCGGAGGTCGGAATTGGGAAGTCGGAGACCGGCATCCGACCTCCGACCTCCGACTTCCGACCTGGAATCATTCGTGGCGGAGCGCCTCGATGGGATCCATGGCGGCGGCGCGCATGGCGGGGTAGATGCCGAAGATGACACCGATGGTTACCGAGATGCCGAAGGCCAGGGGGATCGACCAGGGCACAATCACCGGCTCGACGGTCTTGATGACGGCCGGCAGTTGTTGCATCAGGTCGGGGGCGGCCGTTTCCATCGCGTCGCGAATGCGCGCGGTAATGAATCGGCAGGTAAGACCACCCAACACGCCCGTTATGCCACCAACCGTCGACAAGGCGATCGTCTCGACCAGGAACTGCCGGATGATGTCGCCCCGCTTGGCCCCCAGTGCTCGGCGGATACCGATCTCGCGGGTACGCTCGGTGACGGTGGCCAGCATGATGTTCATGATCCCGATGCCGCCGACCACAAGCGAGATTGCGGCGATCAGCCCCATGAAGAGGATGAACATCATCCGGGTGGTCTTGGCCTGTTCGAGCAATTCCAGGGGGACGGTTATACCGTAGTCTTCGTTGCGGTGATGCCGCTTGATCGTCTCTTCGATCAGGTCGGCGGTTTGCATCACGTGCTTCACGCTATCGATGCGCAAGGTCACTTGGCTGAGTTCGACGACCTCGCCCTCGAAGGAGCCGCTTCGTCGGGTAATGATGAAGTCGCCAATGCGGTTCCAGAGCGTGCTGATGGGGATGTAGACGTCGTTGGCGAAATCCTGGCCGGCCAGCGACCCGCCGATCCCGGAGGAAGGCATCCGAGGCTTCATTACGCCCACCACGATGTAGTAGGAATCTTCGATATGAATCGATCGTCCGATCGGGTCTTCGAAGGGAAAGAGTCGCTCGGCGGTGGCGGCGGCCAAAACGCAATGGTTCTTCTTGGCGCGCAGCTCGGCGTCGCTGATGAAGCGGCCCCGCTGGACCTCGAGCCGCGTGACCTCGGCATACTCGGGCGTGCAGCCGACCAGTCGGCCGTCAATCAGCCGGCCCGCATAACCGAATCGACGTCGCAGTTCGCGGATGGGAATCGCGCGCTGGATCGTGGGGATGGTCTCGGTCAGCCGCTCGTAGTCATCCCGGGTAATCCCGTAAGGGAGCAAGCCCCGCATACCTTCGGTCACTTCGCTGGGCGGCTTGACTGTGCGCACGATGATGTTGTTGGCACCCAACCCTTCGATCTGCTTTTGCGCCTCGCGGCTGATACCTTCGCCGATCGCCAACAGCCAGATAACGCTAGCCACGCCGATGAAGATACCCAGCACGGTCAGCAGCGACCGCAGCGGGTGCAAGAGCAGGCTCTTGACCCCCAACTGCCAAGTGCGTAGCCAGGCGAAAGTCATGGGAGTAAGGGGTTAGGGGTTAGGGGTCAATACATCAGTTATCAGTTATCAGTTATCAGTTATCAGTTGTCAGTTGTCAGTTGTCAGT
>CAZDHN010000436.1:0-5793 GCA_964505115.1 uncultured Planctomycetaceae bacterium | reverse complement strand
TCGGTTCGCCCCAAGTCCGGCTGCATCTGGACTGCAAGGCCATGTCGAGCGAGTCGACGCCCATCCCCGAGTTGATCCGCCGTCACCACTCGATGATGGCCCATTTCCACGCCAACGACGCCAATCTGCAGGGCCCCGGCTTCGGCGACGTCGATTTCCTGCCCATCCTGGAAGCCCTGGGCGAAGTGGACTATCGCGGCTGGGTCTCGGTCGAGGTGTTCGATTACGACCCGGGCGTCGAGCGATTGGCCAAAGAGAGCATCCAGTACATGCAGCGATGCCTGGCCGAACTGGCCGGTTAGAGGGCGGCTGCCATTTTGGCAGTCTGTCGGCATAAATACCGTTACATCCGGAAAAGGCCGTTTCTGGGCCGAGCCATGCCTGCTTGAAGTCAGTGGCAAACGGCAAAAGGCCCGCATATCACGCATTGCCCTCATCTTTCCGCGTCCAAACGGCCGGCTGTAACGGACGGAAGAAGTTTCAGACCAGGCTTACATATTGGCGCCGGTCTTTCGCGGTGGTCAGGTTTTTGGCGATGATCGCTTAAGCGCTTGGTCTGGAAAGAGTTAATCGCTTGGCGGGATATCTTCTGATTGGGTCCTGGCGATGGGTTTTTCCAATTGGGCACGGCATTTGCCTTTGCACTGGTAGCAGCCGGCCATATGCCAGCGAACTTCTTCTACCCTCGATTATCTCGAACCGTTTTTTACGGCCCGTTTTTTACGGCCCCGGGGCCGATGCCTCGGTATAATGAGGCTGGTTGAAGTTCGCCCGTGGGATTCTCGGCCGTGGCGGCAACTGTTTCTTGATAGATAGAACGAACTCTCCCGCACGTGGATACGTATCGATTATGAACAGCACAATCGACCATGGCAGCCAACTGCCGGATGCCAGCCGTGCCCCCTCTGCCGAGTGGACCGACGAAGATCTGATGCTCCAGTATCAGAAGCATGGTGACCGGCGAGCGTTTGACCAATTGGTCCACCGTTATGAAGGAGAGTTGTTCAGTTACCTTCGGCGATATTTGGGCGACGCCCACATGGCCGAGGACGCCTTCCAGACCACATTCCTACAGGTCCACTTGAAGTGCGATCGGTTCGAGCCGGGTCGGAGGGTGCGGCCCTGGCTATACACGGTTGCCACGAATCAGGCCATCGACTCGCAACGGCGGAACAAGCGGCACCGAATGGTCAGCCTCGACCGTCAGCCGGGCGGCAACGGCGAAAGCGACGTGGCGGCCTTGATCGATTTGTTCGACAATGAAGACCCGGGGCCGGTCAAGCAGTTGGAAGAGGCCGAACTCGGCGACAAAGTACGCAGCAAGGTGGAGCAACTTCCGGAGTCGCTTAGACAAGTGGTCTTGTTGGTTTATTATCAGGGGCTAAAGTATCGCGAAGCGGCCGACATCCTATCAATACCTGTCGGAACCGTGAAAAGCCGCCTGCATTGTGCCGTACAAAAGTTGGGCGAATCGTTAACTCACACGGGCATGTTGGAAGATGACTGATTCCGTCCGAGAACACCTGCTAGGATATCTTTTAGGGGCCCTGGAAGACGCCGATCGGGAATTGGTCGACCGGCATTTACAAGACGACGCGGAACTCCGCCGGGAGTTGGCCGTGTTGCGAGTCGGGCTCGAACCGCTGGAAACTTCGCGGACCGAATTCACCCCGCCCACCGGGCTGGCCGAAAGAACTTGTCGCTTCGTCGCTTCGCAATCACGGAAACCGGCGCCAAATGTTGCCCCTTTGGCGCCAAATACCGCCCCCTCCGCGACTCCGAAGACTGCCGTGGCCGCGAGCGGCGGCGCGCCGCTCTGGAGTAGCCGCCTGCGCTGGCAGGATATTGCCGTGGCGGTGTCGATATTCGTGGCCGCCTCGTTGTTGATCGTGCCGGCCGTTCTCAACTCTCGGGTGCAAGCCCGGCTGACGGCTTGCCAGGACAACCTGCGGCAAATCGGTTCGGCCCTGACCCAATACAGCCAGCAGCACCGGGGCTCCTTCCCGCAGATCCCCGCCCGAGGAAATTTGGCGGCCGCCGGAGTCTACGCGCCCACGCTGGTCGACGGCGGCTTTCTCACGGATCCGCGAAGCGTCGTCTGCCCGGCATCGGCACTGGCCGAGGACCCCGATTTCCGTGTTCCCTCGCTGGGTGAGATTCAGGCGACAACCAGCGCCGAGCAACTCCAGCGCCTGCGCCGCACCATGGGCGGGAGCTACGGATATAACCTGGGTTACGTCTCAAGCGATGGATACCAGGGAACCAAGAACGCCGGCCGACAGAACTTCGCCTTGATGGCCGACATGCCGAGCCAACATCTGCCGGAACGCCAAAGCGCCAACCATGGCGGGCGGGGCCAGAACGTGCTGTTCGAGAACGGGCGCGTTCAATTCGTCACCTCACCCAAGCCCAACGAGCGGGCCGACCATTTCTTCCTCAACGACGACGGCCTGGTCGCTCCCGGTATCCACCGCGACGATTCGGTCATCGGCTCCAGCGATACCGAGCCGATCCTGCCGGCCAGAAACGACTGACCGGCCATTCTCCGTCGTCTTCTTCCACCGCGCCCGGAGGGATTCCCGTAACGGGGTGATTCCTGTAGGCTAATGGTGCCCTGGTAGTCTGTCGCAAGCAAAGTGATGGGTGCCACTGCTGGCTTGCCCAGCAGTGCGAAGTACACTCGCCGCTAAGACACTGCTGGGCAAGCCAGCAGTGGCACCCTGCGAGGGACGCTCAACGTCTTTTTCGGAATATCGAATATCGAACGAGGAATTCCGAATTACGAAGTGACAAGTCTTCGCGGGCGAACAAGCAAAGAAGCAACCACCAGCAACTTCGTACTTCGACATTCGATATTCAGTCCGACATAAGTCTGCTTCCCATGCTCAACTACCAAATCAGCTTCGGAGCGCCCTGGTACTTGGCGTTGCTGGCGTTGCTGCCCTTGTTGTGGTGGTGGAGCATGCGCGGTCTGGCTGCGTTGGGGCCAGCGCGGCGGTTGACGGCCATCGGACTGCGAAGCCTGGTGATGCTGCTTCTGATCCTGGCCATCGCCGAAGCGCGGATGGTCTGCGTCAGCGACCGGCTCACGGTGATCTACCTTCTGGACCAGTCGCTAAGCATTCCCGCCCAGCGGCGCCGGGCGATGGTCGAGTACGTCAACGAATCGATCCGCCGCCACCGCAAAAACCGGGACAGGGCGGGCGTGATCGTCTTCGGTCGCGACGCGGCCATCGAAATTCCCCCTTTCGACGACGACGTGCGGATGGCGCCCACGATCGAAAGTCTACTCGATCCCGACTACACCAATCTGGCCGGCGCCATGAAACTGGCCCAGGCCTCCTTTCCCGAGGATGCCGCCAAGCGGATCGTGATTATCAGCGACGGCAACGAGAACCAGGGTGACGCCGCCGAGCAGGGACGCGGGCTGTCGGCGGGCGGGGTGGGCGTCGACGTCGTGCCCATCCGCTACAACCGTCGCGAAGAAGTCGTCGTCGAGCGGCTGGTCATGCCGGCCGACGTGCAACGCGGCCAACCGTTCGACCTCAAAGCCGTCATCACCAATACCGGCCGGCCAACCGCCGGAAAGCAGGGCAACGTCAGCGGACGCCTCGTGCTTTCGCAACTGGTGGGCGACCGGACGGTCGTGCTTGGCGACCAGCGGGTAACGTTGCCGCCGGGCAAGAAGGTGTTTTCGATCAGGCAGCAGATCGACGAACCCGACTTCTACACATACGAAGCCCGATTCGTCCCCGATCGGCCCGAAGACGACGCCATGCCGCGGAACAATCGGGCGACCGCCTTCACGCACATTCGCGGCCGGGGCCACGTGCTGGTTATCGAGGACTACGAGCACCGGGGCGAGTGTGGCCAGTTTGTCCAGGCGCTGAAGCGGCAGAACCTGGAAGTTACCGTGCAGCCGAGCAACCAACTCTTCGCCGGTCTGGCCGAGTTGCAGCCGTACGATACGGTCGTGTTGGCCAACGTACCCCGCTCGACCAACGAGCAGGTGAGTTTCAGCGACGCTCAAATCGAGATGCTGGTTCGCAATACGCAGCAGATGGGCGCCGGGCTGGTGATGCTGGGAGGGCCGAACAGTTTTGGGGCTGGCGGTTGGGCCAACACCGAGTTGGAAAAAGCCATGCCGGTCGACTTCCAGATCAAGAGCGCCAAGGTCGTGCCGACCGGCGCCCTGATGCTGGTGCTCGACGCTTCAGGCTCGATGTCGGGCGAGAAGCTCGAGATGAGCAAGTCGGCCGCCATGGCCGCCGTCCGCGTGTTGGGCTCTCGCGATTACGTGGGCGTGGTGGCCTTCGATTCAGAAGCCCACTGGGTGATACCCATCTGCCGCGTTCGCTCACCCGGTGAAATCGCCCGCCGCATAGCCAAACTGGCTCCCGGCGGCGGCACCAACATGCGGCCCGGTCTGGTAAGCGGCTTCAAGTCGCTGTCCAAGGTCGACGCGGCGGTGAAGCACATGATCGTGCTGACCGACGGTCAAACCTTCGGCGAGAACTACCCGGCCCTGGCCCGCCGGATCCACGCAAAGAATATCACCATCACTTCGGTCGCCGTCGGCACCGACGCCGACGTGCCGCTGTTGGAGGCCATCGCGGTGAACGGCGGGGGCAAGTTTTATCGGGTAACGCACCCCCGGGCGCTACCGCGCGTCTTCATGAAGGAAGCCCGGCGAGTCGCCCGACCGCTAGTCTACGAAAGCAAGGTGGGCATTAGGCCCCAAGTAAAATATCCACACGAGATGATCGGCGGGATAGATTCCTTTCCGCCGATCAACGGTTTCGTTCTGACCAGCCGCAAAGACAACCCGCTGGTTGAAGTGGCCCTGGTGTCGCCCAGGCCGGTGGGCGAGCGGAACAGCACCATCCTGGCCGGCTGGACTTACGGGCTGGGTAAGGCGGTGGCCTTCACCAGCGATACCGGGTCGCGTTGGACCACGCAGTGGACGCAGTGGGAAAACTACGACAAGCTGTTCGGGCAGATCGTTCGCTGGTCGATGCGGCCGATCGACCGGTCGGGAAAGTTCGCAATGTCGACCCACGTCGAGGACGGACGCGTCCAAGTTGTCGTTACCGCGCTCGATAAGGACGACGAGTTCTTCAACTTCCTCAACATGGCCGGTACGGTGATCGGTCCCGAGCTGAAGCCGATCGACCTGCGAATGAAGCAGACCGCGCCCGGCCGCTACGTGGGCGATTTCGCGGCCGACAATTCGGGAAGCTACTTCCTGATGATAAGCCCCGGGCCGGGCCAGGCGCCTATCCGAACCGGCGTGAGCGTGCCCTACAGCGACGAATTCCGTGATCGGGCCGCAAACGAGTCGCTGCTGTCGCGGTTGGCCAAAATGATACCCGACGGCGGCTCGGCCGGCCTGGTAATCGAAGCGCCCAAAGACACCCGAAATATCGAGCCCATGCTGGCCGTGAACAGCTTCAGGCACGACCTGGCCAGAGCGACCAGCAGTCAAGACATTTGGTACTACCTGGCCCTGGTGGTCGGGTGTTTGTTCTTTTTCGACGTTTTTGTCCGCCGCGTACAGGTCGGATTCGCCTGGGTGCCCGAACTTGTCGGCCGGATTCGCGGTCGGCGGAAGCAGTCCGACCAGCCGGCCGCGATCGACCGGCTGCGAACTCGCAAGGCGGTCGTGGCCGAGCAGTTCGACCAGCTTCGCAACGCCGCCCGATTTGAGACTCCGTCGGAGGAACCGGCCGAGGCGGAAACCATAAGCAACCGGACGATTGCCGCGGGGAAAGAATTCGAGGCAAAACCGGAAGA
>CAZDHN010000435.1:802-5810 GCA_964505115.1 uncultured Planctomycetaceae bacterium | reverse complement strand
CACGACAGAACTTACGACCTCTCGTGACGATGTTGGTGAGAAATACGGGTTAACCAGGCTGTCCGAGCACCACTTTTTGGCGGGAACCGCCAGCTTCCGCTGGCGGCTATTGTTACCGTGGTGGCAGCTTGGTGCTCGCGCACTAACTGGAGGAACGCGGCGGTCGGGCTAGTAGCGAACCACCTTTCGCGCGAGATATACCCCACACCCGAGGAGTATGATGTTTCCGACCCAAACCGAGTATGGCGGGATGGTGCCGGCCTTGGCGCCGTCGACGCCATAGATGAGCAGCGGGTAGTAGACGATCAGGATGGGTAGGAAGCAGAGGAAGAAGCTGGTGAGGAAATCGCGATTACGGAGCCAGATAGCCATCGGCGCGCCTACCCAGGCAAAGCAGAGGCAACTGAACCCGGCCGCCCAGCGGCGATATGGTTCGGTCCGAAGCCGGTGCAGCATCTCCCATTTGGCGTCCAGCCCCAACACGGTGTCTTCCCAAGTTGGGCTGGTCAACTCGTCGAAATCGCCGCAAAGCATCTGGTAGGCCGCCCGAGCGGCAAGCTCCTGTTCCGCCCGCTCGATGACCACCTTCTGCTCGGCACGCTTCTTGGGTATGGCGCGCAGTGCCAGACGCGAGGGCAGGCTCGACGACCTTCCCGACTGGGTGGCGTCGGGCAGGGGTATTTCCTGTTCGTACCAGCCGGGAAATTGGGCCGTCACCTGCCCCTCCACGTCGATCGTGCTGTTGAAGAGATATATCTTGAGCAGGCCCTCCCCAAGGTCCGAGCGCAACTCGGCCTGATCGGCCGTAATTGTGATATCCGGCGTGTTGCCTGGAGGCTTAAGCGATAGCGTCACCCGAATTAGCCGCCGCCCTTCCACCCGCTTCACGTTGATCGCGAAGTTCGACGAGCTGTAGCAGCGTTGCGTTCTCAGCATGCTGTAGGCGATTTCCTCGACCGCCTCGATTACCACCCGCTGGGCACCGCTGCGCCCCCAAGAAACGGCCAAATCGTTCAGCCACACGGTGATCAGACTCAGCAGGAAGGCCAGTGTCAGGATCGGCCAGAGTATCGTCATGGGCGAGATACCCAGCGATTTCAGGGCAATCACCTCGTTGTCACCCGACATCCGGCCGAAAACGCTGGTGGCCGCCAGGAGCACCGTCACCGGCACGGCCACGCGCAGGGCGTCGGGCAAAATGTAGGGAATCAGCCAGAATATCTGGGCCGGAGGCAGGTTCTGCTGGATCGCCTCCCGGGCGACACCGACGATGATCATCATCAGTGTCAGCGCGGTCAGCGAGAGCAGGATAACCTTGCCCAGCTCGATCACGACGTATCGGGTGAGAATGCGCATACGGTTGGTAGTCTCGCCGCCACGGGGGGGCAGGTCAAGACCAGTCGACAAAACTTGCCGGCCGAGAGACGCAACCATCGCTCGCTGAAGGGCCAGGAACACGTTTGTAGCTGGATTCGCAAGAATTCAGCCCGTGAGCGTAAATCCGTCTGAATTCTTGCGAATTCAGCTACCAACGTGTCACCGATCCATTGAGGTTCCGCAAACCCTGTCCTGCACCCCGCTGACGGCCTCGGCCGGTTACGCTTTACAGCGGAGCGGGAATCATACATACTACCGCCTCTGGCTCTCAACGGTTTGTGTATCAAGGAGTTTGCACGGATGGCTCAGTTGTCCATGAACGAAACGACCACATATCGCTGGTCGTTCGAGGAAGACGTGACAAACTACCTGGCCGCCGGAATTTCGGCCATGGGCGCCTGGCGGCGGAAAATATCGGACTTCGGCGAGGCCAAGGCCATCGATCTGTTGGCCGAAAGCGGCATGAAGGTGTCGCATTTGCTCTGGGCCGGCGGTTTCACCGGCAGCGACGGCCGCTCGTTTCGCGAGAGCCTGGAAGACGCCACCGAAGCCCTAAAAACGGCCGCCGCCATAAAGGCTGGTAGCCTGTTGGTCTACAGCGGAGGGCGGGCCGGGCATACCTACAATCATGCCCGACGGTTGATCAAGGACGCCCTTAAAGAATTGGGCCCACAAGCCGACGAGTTGGGCGTAACCCTGGCCGTCGAGCCGATGCACCCGGGCTGCGCCACCGATTGGACGTTCCTGACCACGTTGGACGACGTGATCGGATTGCTCGACGACGTGGGCAGCCCGCAAGTGAAAATCGTCTTCGATACCTACCACTTGGGTCACGACGCCCAAGTCGTGGATCGGATCGCCCAAGTCGTGGATCGGATCGCCATCGTCCAGTTGGGCGATGCCCGACAACTGCCCGACGGCGAACAGAACCGCTGCCGGCTGGGTGAGGGAAACATCCCGCTGGGGCAGATCGTCGGCGCGCTGTCGGCGGCCGGCTACGACGGATATTACGACGTCGAGCTATTGGGCGAGGAGATCGAAGCTTCCGACTACCATGAACTCCTGGAACACGCCAAGCAGGCGTTTGAGGGCTTTGAGCTTTGAGCGATGGGCTTTGAGGTAGCTGAATTCGCAAGAATTCAGATGTTCCCATGCTCAGGACTGAATTCTTGCGAATCCAGCTACTGCTCACACCTCACTGCTCACGGCTCACGGCTCAAAAATGTTGGTTGTCAACTCGCGACTGAAAATTCCGCTTAGAGAATTCCAGTTCACCTTCGCCCGAAGTTCGGGGCCCGGCGGCCAGAACGTCAATAAGCTGAACACCAAGGCCCTGTTGCGTTGGCCCGTGATGCAGAGCCCCAGCCTGCCGACGTCGGTTCGGGAACGGTTGCTGGCGAAGCATCGGCGGCGAGTTACCAGCGAAGGCGACTTCCTGATCGTCAGCCAGCGGTTTCGCGACGCGGGCCGCAACGTGGCCGACTGCCTGGAGAAACTCCGCCAGATGCTGGCCGAGGCGTCCGTCCCCAAGAAAGTCCGCAAACCGACCAAGCCAACCCGCGCCTCGGTCCGTCGCCGATTGGAACAGAAGCAGAAGCGCTCGCGCAGGAAACAACTCCGCCGCGAGCCGCCGGAATAGTCATCCGCTTATAAAGCCGCGACCGTTGGTCGCGCTTGTAGTCTCGGAAAACGGCGAGATTTGTGGCCCGTGCGCGACCACCGGTCGCGGCTTTATGGACTCAACGGCCTTGAGGCGCAAGTGCGGTTCGGACTTGTGCCGGCTGGGCGCCGGGAAGGCCGCGCAGCTCGGTCAGGTGCTCGAGCAGGATGCGGCGGACTTCCAACACCGTGCGGGGATGGCTGTGGACCGTCGTGTGGTTGGCCGTTACGACAATTTCCGACTCGACGTCTTCCATATGCGCGCTCTCGAACCCGACCACGCCGTCGCCGCCGGCCACCTTGCGGAGTAGGCCCGTCTTGGGAGCCATGCCGACAATGTTGTGATATCTGACCCAGGGCGGCCGATAGCTGGCCAGCATTACCGGGAAGAGCGGCGAGGAGGGAGCCAGCGATTCGATGCTGGTGTGTGTCTCCATCACCGAGATGTCGCGGAAAATGTCCTTGTTGTCGCGGAACAACCCCTGCCTGTTGTTCGTCATGATCCGCGGTAGTTGGATCAACTTGCCGGTGAGCCAGCGGGTCATGTCGTTGGAGGCATCGCTACCCCGATGCGGCGTGCCGATCGTAATCACGCGACGGATCGACGGGTTGGGCTCGAAGAAGAAGCAGCTTTGCAGCTTGGCCAGGGCGTCGGGGTCGGCCTTGACCTCGGCGAACGGCTTGTCGCTCACCATTTTCCAATAGTCCTCGCGGCTTTGGACCGTCTGCAAGCGCGAGACCAGGCCGCCCATGCTATGACCGATCAGGACCATCTGGTCCAAGGCCGGTTCCCGCTTTTCGGGATCGAGCACCGCTCGAACTTCGGCCAGATCGCGGCGGAGTTGGGCCGCGCTAATCAGGAACGGTTGCCCTGTCGGGTATAAGTAGAACCAGAACTGATACTGCCGACAAATCTCCGGCGAACTGCGGAGATCGTTGAACATTTCCATCCAGGTCATCGGGCTTGACCAGAGGCCGTGTACGAGCAGGACGGGAATTTTGCCCGGCTCGTACGGTTGAATCGCATAGATCCCCATCACCGGCTTCTTACCGCCGGGTCGCATCGTATTCAGTAGCACATCCGGCCGCAGCAGGCCCACCGTTGCCAGGCTACCCAGTTTGGGATCGGAGAGGAAATAGGCCAGCGGCGTGGTCGTGTCGCTCTCCAGCCGAATTTGCCGGTCCCCAAGCACTATGCGATCGGTGGTGAGCGGATCGTAAAGCTCCAAGACCGCCTGCTGACGTCCGGCCGATTGCTCACTCTGCCGAAACACCTGGCCGGTCGGCCTGACGAAAGCGGTGACGGGAAAGCTCAGGTTCTCCGGATAATACCTGGCGGCCGCCGGTTCGCCTTCGTAGTTGCGACGCACGGCAATCAGCGGCACGCCCAACCCGTAGGTGTGATAGTGGTTACGCAGCCCATTGATCTTGTAGTCGGAAACGAACTCGAAGTGGTCGAAGTCCTCCATCCGCCAGCGACCGTTGCGCAATGTGCACGTTATATCCCAGCTTCCGGAAGCCGTGTTGATTGTGCGGACCACTCCCGGCTTCAAGTCGCCCTGCTTGCAAACCAGTCGCAGCGCCGATTCCAGCGCGCCGTTGTACAGATCGCAGGCGCCTCGGAACTGCGGATCGAACGGGTTGCGCCCGTCGGAAAAGCGTTCGTCGAACAGATACTGGTAGGCGTGCAGTACCGACCCGCTGTAGAGGTCTATCGCCAGTTTCGGATCGCGGCCTTCCTTGTGCTTGGCCGCCAGATAGCTCAACTCGGCAAAGGCGTAAATCTTGTCGGCCGACGGCTCCCGATCGATGATCGTCTGGAGCTCTTGCAGCAGTTCTTGCGGGTTGCGATTCAGGTCGTCGGTCAGATCGTAGAGGCGAAGCAACTGCCTGGTCCGCGCGCTTGCCCGAGGCCCACCCCTGGCGGTCAACCTGAGTTTGTCGACCAGCGGACTTTGCGGAACCGAGCGCA
>CAZDHN010000435.1:0-792 GCA_964505115.1 uncultured Planctomycetaceae bacterium | reverse complement strand
ACGAACATCCGACCGCCGCCACGGCCAGCAGGCAGACCGCCAGCATCGTTATCCGCCATCGGGCAGTTCGGCCGGCGTTAGCCGGGCAGGCAATCCTTGCCATTTTTCACTCGCGTTTGGAGCATTCCATTGCGGCAAACCCGTTCAGCGGCCGCTTCAATCTAACAAAAGCCACGGATGAAACACGGATAAAACACGGATACAATCGAAGTAACCGTGAGTAATTATTGGCGCAGCGGGGACGCTTCTGACGCGTGAACGGGTTTCTCTTGAACAGAAGCAAACAAAGCAAACAAAGAAAACAGGTAACCGTTCACGGGAGATCGGCACGGTGCCACGAAAATCCGAATATTCTCGCGCAAAGACGCAGAGATGCCAAGACGCAAAGAACAGTCGGAAGATGGTGAAGAATGGAAAACAACTGGAAATATTAGCGCTTCTCGGCTCATTTTACCTTCTTTATCCGTAGTACAAACCCGTGAAAGCTTGTGTTCTTGGCAAAGTCTTGGACATGATTAACAGGATTGACAAGATAAGGAACCGCGTCCCAGCAAGTCAGTTGCTTTTCAGGAACACTAATCATCGCTGATCGACACTAATGGAAACAATTAGCGAAGATCAGTGTTCCCCCGTTGTCTTGGCACTCTCAATAACTTGACCAAGCTGCTCTGACGCCACGCCTAAAGAACCATCTTTGAGAATTCATCTTGTCAATTTTGTTAATCCTGTCTATTAGCTTCTTTGGCTGCGGCCCAAGGCTGCTCCGTGTTTCATCCGTGGCTCGGTTTCATC
>CAZDHN010000434.1:0-5822 GCA_964505115.1 uncultured Planctomycetaceae bacterium | reverse complement strand
GCTGTAGATGGACATGCAGGTCCGCTTCTTTGGGAACCGCCGGTCGGTCTTGGCCAACTCTAACTGGGTACGGATTACGTTGAGCAGATCCTCCGAGTCGGTGCGGTCGTGGATGCTGAACTCGGGCGGCAGGCCAATCGACTTGCCGTAACGTCGCAGCAGCCGGGCGGCGATGGCGTGGAACGTCCCGCCCCACACCCGCGTGCTGCCCGGTTGCTTCCGTCCGGCGCCGGTCTCGGCGCTGTCGAGCCGGCGGAGCACGTCCTGCACGCGGTGCAGCATTTCGGCGGCCGCGCGACGAGTGAAGGTTAGCAGCAGTATCCGGCTGGGGTCCATGCCCCCGGCGATCAACCAGGCGACGCGATGCACCAGCGTGGCCGTCTTGCCCGTGCCGGCCCCGGCCACGATCAAAAGCGGACCGCGTCCGTGCCGAGCCGCCTCGCGCTGCTGGGGATTCAGCCCGGAAAGCACTTCGTCGATTGCCGAATTTTCATCCATTTCGCTGCTTATCCTCCATCGTTGTGAAAGCATGCTCATGGTATCCAATCGGCTATCTGGTGTCGATGGAGGCCGTTTTCCGCCGGAAAAGACAGCCACTATTGCCCGGCTTTACAGGCGGCCCCCCGCCATCCAACGCTACCCGTTGCTTGGCGGCGCATGGGGCCGGGCCGGGAGCATCCCCGCCAGGTGGGTACTTCGGGAACTTAGGGCCTTGACTAAGTGCTAGCTTGTTGACTAAACTAAATGGCGCATACCAAATTCCCCTGGGCAGGTTAAAACGGAACCTGTCGGCGGGTCATGCCACGAATAACCTTGATCAGGTCACACCCGGACCTCCTGGTCCTCACTGATGGCGGAAGGAAACGCAACAAGGCGGAACAATGATTAGAAAAGAATCGAGCGATGGCGTTGGTTTCTCGGTCGTCGACCTTACTGATGTAAGGCATGTCTTCGCGTCGGCCGCTCCACGGAACGGAGGCACTTTGCGAGAGCAAGCTCGCGACGCGCTTCGCACGATCGAAGCGGTTATCGCCGAAGAGGGCGCGCGAGGATCGATCGTTCATCAGGCCGTGTTTGTTAAAGACGCCGACCTGATCGAAGAGTGCCAGCAGATCATGCGCGAGTTCTACAAGGACGAGATGCCGGCGATTATCTACATCCCGCAGCCGCCTTGTGACGGAAAGCTCGTTTCGATCGAGGCGTTGGGCGTGGGACGCGGCATGGGTGAAGTGGAGATCATACGCTACAGCGAACAACTCGTGGCAACCAGGCATGACGGTATTACCTGGTTCCACTGCGGACAAACCGTACCCAACACCACGGCCAACGGCGTTTACGACCGCTCGATTAGTGCCTTCAACGAAATGCAAAAGACGCTGGCCAGCCACGGCGTCAAGTACGAGCAGATTATCCGCACCTGGCTGTATCTCGGCGACATCGTCGGACCGGAAGGTGAAACGCAACGCTACAAGGAACTAAATCGGGCGCGAACCGACTTCTATCGCGATTTCCATTTTGGCGACGGGCGCATCCCGGACACGATAAGGCAAACCGTCTATCCCGCCAGCACGGGAATCGGCACGAGCAACTGCGACGTGACCATGAGTTGCATCGCGCTTCTAAGCGATCGGGACGACGTAATCTTGATGCCGCTGGAAAACCCCCAACAGGTTGCAGCCTTCGACTACGCCGAGCACTACAGCCCGGAGAGCCCCAAGTTCTGTCGGGCGATGGCGATTGCGGCCGGCGACTGTGCCACCATTCTCGTGTCGGGGACGGCCAGCATCACGGATTCCGAGACGCGTTTCATCGACGACGTCGAGGGCCAGACCAATCAGACGCTGGACAACATCGCCGCGCTGATTTCCGAGGGCAATTTCAAGCAGCACGGAATGCCCGGCCTGGGAGCCACGCTCGACGACCTGGCCCTGGTTCGCGTTTATGTCAAGCGCCAGGAAGACTACGAGAAGACCAGGGCCATCTGCCAACAGCGATTGGGCGAGCTGCCCATCATCTACGCCATCGGCGACGTCTGCCGCGAGGACCTGCTCGTGGAGATTGAAGGCATCGCCTTCTCCCGCGCCTGCCTGAAGGTGGATTCTTAGGAATCGCACGGCGGAAACTCTCAACCCGCGTGCCACTTCGACGTTGCGAAGTCGTGGACGCGTTTAACGCCCGCTAAATGATAAAGCTTGCACGAGTCCTAAGGCTTGGCGGCGTTCGATTGACCGTCCGTCGGGCAACTGGTAGGCTGGCGGTTTGTTGGAAGGTCGCTGCTCAGGACCAGTCTCCCCCAGGCCACGAAAGGGGACAGGTCCATGTTTTCGGCTTGCACGTTCCAGCCAGATGTACAATCAGTCGGCCGAAAAATGGACCAGTCCCCAGTCGGAGCAATCAAGTGAAATATCCAAGCATTCTTGCGCTTAGCGTTGCGATCCTCGTCGGATGTGGCAAGAAACCAGCAGATACGCCGCCCGCTGCGCAAGAAACCCAATCGCAAGATACGCAACCACAAGAGACTCCGCCTGCCGAGCCGGTTGCGGAAGAGTCGCCGGCCGCCAGCGATCTGCCTGCCGAACAACCCGCGTCGCCGGGCCCGAAGCGGATTAGTCCGCTGGAAGAGCTTAACGCGGTGATGAAGGAGAGGAATCCCGGCTTTGCGGGCAAGGTGAACGCGCAGCCGATGGGGCAGGGCGTGCTGGCCATGGAGATACACGATCCGGCGGTCAAGGACATCAGCCCCCTGGCCGGCTTGCCCATCGGTGGGCTCGACCTGAGTGGCTGCCGCGTCAGCGATATCAGCCCACTGAAAGGCATGCCCCTGGCGGCGCTCTACCTGGAAGATACAGCCGTGGAAGATATCAGCGTATTGAAGGGCATGCGGCTTAGGGAACTCTACCTGAGCAACACCAAGGTAACCGAGCTCGGCCCGCTTAAGGGCGCCCCGCTGGAGAAGCTGAATCTGCTGGGCACCAAGGTAACCGACCTTAGCCCGTTGGCGGGCAGCCGGATTCAAATGCTCTGGCTGAACAAGTGCCCGGTCAGCGACATCGGCCCCTTGAAAACGGTGCCGTTGGTGAGCCTGACACTGGCCGACAGCAACGTTTCGGACCTCAGCCCGCTCAAGGGGCATCCGCTTCAGAGGCTGCACATCGGCGGCTCGAAGGTAACCGACCTGTCGCCGCTAGAGTGGATGCAATTGACCCGGCTGATCTTCACCCCGAAGAACATCACCAAGGGCATCGACAAGGCGCGAAACATGAAGAGCCTCGACCAGATCGATGTAGAGTTCGGCACCGCTGGCGGCAAGCCGATGTCGCCGGCCGAATTCTGGCCCAAATTCGACGCCGGGCAGTTCAAGTAGGGGTCAGGGGTTAGGGGCCAGGGACCAGAACCGACAGGCCGGCAAAACGCCCGTGGGCTTGACAGAAAAGCCGTCTTGCCCATAGGCTACCGGTAGACGTGTCGCTTATCCACTTATAGGGAGGGATCGGGTCATGGTGGTGATCTACCGGATCAACATGACGGACCTGACGGTCCGCGCGGAGCAATTGGACGAAGCATCTCGGGCATTGGGTGGCCGGGGACTGACCTCCAAGATGCTGGCCGACGAGGTGCCGCCCACTTGTCATCCGCTTTCGGCCGAAAATAAGTTGGTTTTCGCGCCGGGAATTCTAACCGGCACCGGGGCGCCTTGTGCGGGCCGATTGTCGGCGGGAGCGAAAAGCCCGCTCACCGGAACCATCAAGGAGAGCAACGCCGGCGGCATGGTCGCCCTGGCCATGGCCGCCTTGGGAATCAAGGCGATCGTACTCGAAGGCCAGCCCAACGCCCAGACGCTCTACCGTGTACTGATAACCAAGGAGGGCGTGAAGATCGAGCAGGCCGATGCCCTGGCCGGATTGGGGAACTACGACGCGACGGCAAAACAGTTCGAGGAGTTCGGCGACAAGGTAACCTGTCTGAGTATCGGCCAGGCCGGCGAGATGCGAACCTCCGCGGCCAGCATCGCCGTGACCGACGTCGAGGGACGCCCCACTCGCCACTGCGGCCGGGGTGGACTGGGTGCCGTGATGGGTTCCAAACGGGTCAAGGTGATCGTGATCGATCCCGAAGGGGGCGAGCGATCAAAGCCGGCCGACCCCGAGGCGTTCAAAGAGGCCGTTCGCAAGTTCGCCGCCTCGCTCAAAGCACATCCCTTGACCGGCGAAACCCTGCCTGCCTATGGAACCAACGCGCTGGCCAACGTAATCAACGAGGCGGGCGCGTATCCGACCAGGAATTTCAGCAACGGCCGCTTCGAAGGCACCGAGGCTATCAGCGGTGAGCACCAGCACGACCTTATCGTTGAGCGCAACGGCATGATCGCCCACGCCTGCCATCGCGGCTGCACGATCAAGTGCTCGCGAACTTACCTGGACGAGAACGGCGAGTACCTGACCAAGGGGCCCGAGTACGAAACAATCTGGGCACATGGGGCCGACTGCGGTATCGACGACCTCGACGCCGTCGCCCGAATGGACCGCATGGACGACGATCTGGGCCTGGATACTATCGAGACCGGCGTCACGATCGGCGTGGCGATGGAGGCCGGTATCATACCGTTCGGCGACGCGGCCGGCGCGATCGGCCTGCTGGAAGAGGTCGGCAAGGGTACGCCGTTGGGGCGGCTGATCGCCTCCGGCGCCGAGGTCTTCGGCAAGGCCTATGGCGTATCACGGATTCCGACCGTTAAGGGGCAGGCAATGCCCGCCTACGATCCCCGGGCGATGCAGGGTATCGGTGTTACCTACGCCACTTCCACAATGGGCGCCGATCACACGGCCGGTTATGCCATTACGGCAAACGCATTGGGAGTCGGAGGCAAAGTCGATCCGCTCAAGCCGGAAGGCCAGATCGAACTGAGCCGCAACCTGCAGATAGCCACCGCGGCAATCGACGCGGCCGGGCTCTGCCTTTTCGTGGCCTTCGCCATGCTCGACGACCAGGACGCCATGGACGCCGTATGCGAAATGCTGGGCGCTTTCCTTGGCAAACCCTTCTCGGGTGATGATTTCCTGGCGATTGGCAAAGAAGTGCTGGCCGCCGAACGGAAATTCAACGCCGAGGCCGGTTTCGGCCATGGCGACGACCGGCTACCCGACTTCTTCAAGAAGGAGAAACTCGCCCCGCACGACGCTACTTTCGCCGTTTCCGACGATGACCTCGACACGGTCTTCAATTTCGCCAAGTGAGCGACTGCCATGGACCGGGTTACGGTGAATCTATATGCCTCGTTGCGCAGGCACATTGGCGGCATGGCGTCGGTCGAGGTCGATGTCGGCTCCGGCCAAACGGTGGGCGAAGTGCTCGACGAGTTGGGCGTGCCGGCCGACCAGACGCGAATTATTTTTATCAACGGCCGGGCCGCCGAGCGATCATCCCCGCTCTCGGGTGGCGACCGACTAGGAGCCTTTCCGGCCATTGGCGGCGGCTAGTCCAAATGCCGCCCGATTAGCCGTAACTACTTGCCACAATAAGAGTTGCATTCTTGGCACTATAAAGCCGCGACCGTTGGTCGCGCTTAAATTCCCGGAAATCCGCCCCATTCCGCCCCTTGCGCGACCAGCGGTCGCGGCTTTATGGGAGTTGGGGCTCGGAACCCCGTTGCGTTATTCGGCCAATTCGCTAAACTAAGAGGTTTGGCCGTTGGCAGCAGGCGGCGCCGGTTCGGGCTTTCCCCGGGCCCACCTTCAATTCGCGTATATGCAGGAGCTTAGTAAAACCAAATGCCACGGCCAATGAAGTTTAAGCGTAACACGAAGCGGCGACCCAAGACCAAA
>CAZDHN010000433.1:0-5833 GCA_964505115.1 uncultured Planctomycetaceae bacterium | reverse complement strand
ATGGCGACATGGTTTCAGAACAGTGGGGGTGCATAGGCCTGCACAAGCCTCCCAATGGAACAGCAGATGCAAGCAGAAGTCACAAGGCGACGCCGACTTGGCCGACGAGTCGTGTTGGCGGTCCTGGTGATAGCCGCTCCGGGGCTTTTCGTCCTCGATACGGCCGTGGCCGCACTGCGTGGCCACGACATGAGCGGCGCGTCCCGACTGCTATTCAGCGGTATGCTTGCCCTCTGCATTGCCGTGCCGTTGGGGCTGCTCGTTGGGCGCATTCGGGCGTGGTTCGACCGGCACGGTTCCAAGCTGGCACTGCTTTGCGGTGCGGTCGTCCTGAGCCTGGTTTGCGCCGAGATCGCCCTGAAGCTGGTAATCCGGCCGGTTCCCTTCCATTTGCGACAGGCCGGCCTGGAGACCGTATTTCATCCCGACAGCCGCTACGTACCGGGCATCTCGGGCGAGTCGCGTTTCCGCGTCAATTCGCTCGGCATCCGCGGCAGTGAACTACCTCCGCGCAACGAGGCCCACCGCATTCTCTGCATTGGCGGCAGCACCACGGAGTGTCTTTACCTGGACGACCGGAAGACCTGGCCGGAAATCCTCATGCAAAGCCTGAATCAAACGGCCGAGCGGCGGAAGGTCTGGGTGGGCAACGCCGGTCTGTCCGGCTTCGATTCGGCGCACCACTTGCGCCTGATTCGGGATCACGACTTCATCAGGCAATTCGATTGCGTCGTGTTGATGGTCGGCTTCAACGATCTGGCCCGCCACTTGCGTGGTGCTCCACCTGGAATGGAGTTTTCAAAACCGCTTTGGCACAAGACGCGGCTTGCGGCCCTGGTCCACACGCAGTTGCTCGGCGGAGTTCACCACGACCAGATAGGCGCCAACTACGTTGGGCTGCGAAACCGGCGAGAGCGCGCCGAGAAGGGGAACGTCGTGCCCGACCTGCCCGCCGGACTGGCCAAGTATCGAGAGTCTCTTAGGTCGATCATCGAGACCTGCCGGGCGGAGGGAATCCGCTGCGTGTTGATTACCCAGCCCGTGCTCTGGGACCGGAACAACTCCCCGGAGACACAATCGCTACTTTGGCTTGGCGACATGCAGGATGGGCGTTACCTGGAAGCCGGTCGAGCACGGGAGGCAATGAACGCTTACAACACCACCTTGCAAGAGGTGGCCGCCGAGACGGGCACGGCAATCGTCGACCTGACATCCCTCAGCGGGAAGGTGGAGTTCTTCTACGACGACTGCCACTTCACCGAAGCCGGTGCCCAAGAGGTAGCCCGGCTGCTGACCAAGCACTTTCAACGAAACACACCCGGCCCGCTGAAAAGCGGCGGCGAGTGGATTGGCACCGGGCAAGATCACCGCGAACTGAAAAAGCAGGGAGCCGGCTGATGTCGCGCGAACAAGTTACAGCAACGATAAGCGAAGCCGGCGGAGCATGCACCCCGCTCCCGCGCGTCAACATCGGCGTGGCCGTCTATAACGGCGAGGAGTATCTGGCCGAGACGCTCGACTCGCTGCTGGGGCAGACGTTCGGCGATTTCGAGTTGATCATTTCCGACAACGCTTCGACCGACCGGACCGAGGCAATCTGCCGATCGTACGCCGCCAAGGACAAACGGATCCGCTATTATCGCGTCGGAGAGAATAGGGGAGCCAGTTGGAACTTCAACCGGGTGTTCGCGTTGGCCCGGGCTGAATACTTCAAGTGGGCCGACCACGACGATACTTACGCTCCAACGTTTATCGCGCGCTGCGTCGAAGTGCTCGACGCCGACCCGTCGATCGTCTGCTGCCACGCGAAGACCCGCAAAATCGATGCCCGTGGCAACGCGCTTCCCGAACTGCCCGACCCAACCGACGGTCTACTGAACGAATCGCCCGTGGCGAGTGAAGACGGCCACAAGCCGAGACTGCTTGATGCGTTGTCGCCGAAGGCCGCCCGCCGATTCCGTGAAGTCTTGCTCAACAGCGGCTGGGGCGTACGCTGCAGCGGCCTGTTTCGCGTCGAAGCGCTTCGGCGTACGAGCCTGTTTCTGCCGGTCTTTGGCTACGAAAAAGTGATCTTCGCGGAACTGGCACTGAGGGGCCGCTTCCACGACGTCCCGGAAACGTTGTTTTACCAGCGAGTTCATCCGCGGGCCATGTCGACCATGGCCTCGCCGACCTTGCGACAGCGACTCTTCGATCCACTCGGCCCGCGTCGCGCCGTGCTTCCGCGCTTGCGACTCCTGGCCGGCTACCTCAAGGCGGTTCACAAAGCGAAGCTTACGCCGCGCCGCCGGCTGGAGTGTTACTTGGCAATCGTCGAGTATCTGTTGCAGATCAGGAAGTGGAGGCAGGTGCTGGTCAGCACGTTTCGCGGAAACGGCACGGGCGGCGACAACCACAAAACACTGAAACAAATTGACTTGCTTCAAGCGAAATAGGCCAAGAATGAAAGATACGCTCCACGCCGCCGGAAGCATCGCCGAGGCTCGTGCAATCGTGCCTTTGGATGCCTGCCCCATTTGCGCTTGCACCGAGCAGACGGATTTCTTCGAGGTCCGTGGGTTGCCCGTGCATGTGTGCGTGTACGGCCAGAGCCGGGAGGAAGCCCGGCGGGCGGCCAAGGGTGACGTGATACTGGCGTACTGCCACGGGTGTGGGTTCGTTCACAATCGCATCTTCGATCCGGCAAAGCTCTCGTACCGCCCCGGCTACGAGGCCTCGCTCGTCTACTCCAAGGTCTTTTCGTCATTCCTTGAAGGCGTGGCAAAACGACTCACCGAACGGTTTGCCTTGCAGGGCAAGACCCTGATCGAGATCGGATGCGGCGGCGGCGAATTCCTCCGCATGCTCTGCAAACTGGGCGATAACGACGGTATTGGCATCGATCCGTCGCTGCAAAGCGAAGGCGTTCAGCGGATCGGCCGGCGCCGGATTCGTTTCATCCGCGACTATTTCTCGCAAGAACATACCAATCTGGTCGGCGATTTCGTCTGCTGCCTTTCCGTGCTGGAGCATATTCCCGATCCGGCCGCGACGATCCGCAACGTCCGCAAGCTGATCGGCGATCGTGACGCGGGCGTCTACTTCGAAGTCTTTAATGCCTTCAACGCGTTTCGTAACCGCGAGACCTGGAGCATCCTCTACGAACAGTGCAACTACTTCGGACTGGAATCCTTCAGGGGCCTGTTCGAAAGGTGCGGGTTCCAAGTGACCGAAGCCGCGGAGTGCTACGAAGGCGGCCAGTACGTGCATGTCGAGGCAGTCCCCAGCCAACTCTCCCATCAGGTACCGCCACGGAACACCCGCGGTGAGCTTCCGGCCGAATTGGCCGAGTTCGCCCGGTCGTACCAGCGGAACTTGGCGATTTGGCGGGAGCGGATCGAGCAGTTCAAGCAAACCGGCAAACGGGTCGTCATCTGGGGCACCGGCGGCAAGGGTATCGGTTTTCTGAACGCCCTGGATACGGCCGACGTGATTCGCCATGCGCTGGAGATCAATCCGAGAAAGCACGGCAAGTTTGTCCCCGGCACGGGACAGCAAATTGTCCCGCCGGAGTTCCTGGCCGAATATCGCCCCGACGTGGTAATCATCACCAACGCATTGTACGAGCGGGAAATGAAACAACAGGCGGCCGACCTTGGCGTGAACTGTGAATTCCTGATTGCCTAGCATTGGACGAAGAAATGAAGATTGACACCTTGCCCGCGAAAAGCCTGACGCCGGACCATGTTTCCGCGTGGTCGGCGCTGCAGCGGCGCGATCCGGCGGTCCATCACCCGATGCTGGGACCCGAGTACACGCTGGCGGCGGCGGAAGTTATCGAGGGCGTCGAGGTTGCCGTCTTCGAGCAGGAGGGCCGCTACGTCGGGTTCTTTCCCTTCCAGCGCGACGGGCGCAACGTCGGCCGGCCGGTTGCCTGGCGAATGACCGACATGCAAGGGATAGTGGTCGACGGCCGGATCGACTGGAGCGTGGAACAACTGATGCGGGAGACTCGGCTGGCGACCTGGCACTTCGACCATCTGGTCGCCTCGCAAGAGCCCTTCCGGCCGTACCATCGTCGCACCGAAGACTCGGCCTACATCGATCTCTCTGACGGCTACGAAGCGTATCGAGCATCGCGGCGGGCGGCCAGTTCGCTGGTAGGCACGGTCGAGCGCAAGGCCCGAAAACTGCATCGCGAGGTCGGACCGCTACGCTTCCAGATGCACACTTCCGACGCGCACGTATTGGAGTCGCTGGCGGCGTGGAAACAAATCCATCTGCAAAACAAGGGCCATTACGACGTATTTCAATGCGATTGGATGCGAGGGCTGATGCAACGAGTCGTCGCCGCCCGGGGCGAGGCCTTCGCCGGAACGCTTTCCGCCCTGTACGCCGGCGAGGAACTGCTGGCCGTACACTTGGGCCTGCAAAGCTACGATTTCCTTGCCTCCTGGATCCCGACGTTCAATCCCGACTACGCCAGATACTCGCCAGGAGTAATCCTCTACTTGGAACTGGCCCGTCAGGCGGCCGACTCGGGCGTGCGGCGAATCGAGCTGGGACGCGGATACAACCCCATGATCAGCGCTCTGGCGTCCGGGGCGGATCCGGTCGCCATCGGATCGGTCGACCGGTTCGGTCTAAATCGCGCACTGAACGCCGCCTGGTACCGCACTCGCGACTTCGTTTACGCAACGCCGCTAAGCGGAACGCCCCTGAAGGTGTTCCGCCGCGTGCGGAATCTTCTGACTACCAGATAGAAGACACGACCATCAAGAGAAACCACATGAGCATATCTTTCGCCAATTCGTTCGCCGGCCGCTCGGTGTTCGTCACCGGTCATACGGGCTTCAAGGGCTCGTGGCTCTGCCTTTGGCTGGCGCGGCTGGGCGCCCGAGTGACCGGATACTCGCTGGCAGCGCCGACGCAGCCGAACAACTTCACGATCTCGGGGATTCGCGATCTGCTGGACGGCCATTACGAGGCCGACATCCGCGACGAGGCGACCTTGCAGCGCGCCATGCGCGACACCCGACCCGACGTGGTCCTGCACCTGGCGGCGCAGTCGATTGTCCGCAAGGGCTATCAAATTCCCCGCGAGACGTTCGACGTCAACGTGATGGGCACGGCCGGCGTGCTCGACGGAGTTGCCCGGCTCGACAAACCGTGCGCCGTCGTGGCCGTAACCAGCGACAAGTGCTACGAGAACCGCGAGCAGGTCTGGGGCTACCGCGAATCGGACCCGATGGGCGAAAGCGATCCGTACGGTGCCAGCAAGGGCGCCGCCGAATTGCTGATTCGCAGCTACCGAGAATCGTTCTTCACGCCGGGGCGAGTGGCCGAACACGGCGTCAAGCTGGCCAGCGGTCGTGCCGGAAACGTCATCGGTGGAGGCGACTGGACACCCAACGCGCTGCTTGTCGACGCCGTCAGCGCGCTGGCGGCAAACCGGCCGGTTCGCCTTCGCAACCCGGGCGCATTTCGGCCCTGGCAACACGTGCTGCAAGCGCTCAGCGGTTACCTGACACTGGCCGGCCGGCTGTTGGAATCGGACGATCCGGCCATCTGCAGCGCCTGGAACTTCGGCCCCTTGCCGGGCAACGAGTTGCCGGTTAGCCGGGTCGTCGAACTGCTGATCGAGCAGTGGGGCGACCAGTCGTGGATCGACGTCAGCGATAAGAACGCCCCGCACGAATCGCAAATCCTGCGGCTGAGCATCGACAAGGCGTTGTGGCAACTCGACTGGCGTCCGCGATGGGGGATCCGCGAGACAATTTACCACACGGCCCGTTGGTATCGGCGATATTTCGAGCGTGGCCAGTCGATGCGCGAGTTCGGTATGGAACAGATC
>CAZDHN010000432.1:0-5849 GCA_964505115.1 uncultured Planctomycetaceae bacterium | reverse complement strand
GCCATAACCTTGATTCGACCCGCCGCCGCCTTCACCACCGCGGAGATCACCTGCTCGTGCTCGGGATGCGACAGCGTCGGCGATTCGCCCGTGGTTCCCACCGGGCAAAGGCAGACGGTGCCAGCTTCCACTTGGAACTCGATTTGCCGTTGAAGTTGTTCCAGGTCGACTTGGCCGTCTCGCAGCGGGGTGGTTATTGCGACCGAGAGGCCAGCGAATTCTTCAGCTCGGGTAGACATGATTAGACTCTTGTGTTGTCTATGCTTTCGGTGATTTACCGGTAGCTGGATTCGCAAGAATTCAGCCTCGGTGCGAAGAACCGAATTCTTGCGAATTCGGCTACAAAATCGGCTGGTAAGCCATTTTTCACGCGCCGCCTTAGGAGATTAGGTCTTTCATTTCCCGGACCGCCTGCTGCAAACCGACCATGATCGCCCGGGAGATGATACTATGGCCGATGTTCAATTCGTGCATCCCCTCGATGGCCGCTATCGGCCTGACGTTGCGGTAGGTCAAGCCGTGCCCGGCGTGCAGCGCCATACCCGCCTCGCGAACGCGAGCGCCGGCCGCCACCTGGACGTCCAACTCCGCGCGTTGCTCGGGCCCCGGCCTGGCCAAGGCGTATCGGCCGGTATGGAGTTCCACCGCATCGGCGCCTAGCTCGGCCGCCGCGTCGATCTGCCGGTCCTCGGGATCGAGGAAGAGGCTTACCGAAATGCCGGCCTGCTGCAAGCGGTCGATTACCTCGCCGATCCGCTCGCGCTGGCCGCAAATGTTCAGCCCGCCCTCGGTAGTAACCTCTTCGCGTCGCTCGGGCACCAAGGAGGCCTGGTCCGCCTTTGAAAGGCAGGCGATCTCGACCACGCCCTCGTCGCAGGCCATCTCCAGATTCAACTTGACGGCGACCGTCTGGCGTAAAATGGAGAGGTCCCGGTCTTGAATGTGGCGCCGGTCCTCGCGAAGATGGAGCGTGATGCTGTCGGCACCGCCCAACTCCGCCAAGGCGGCCGCCCAGACCGGGTCCGGTTCGTTCGTCCGCCGCGCTTCTCGCACGGTGGCCACATGGTCGATGTTTACACCTAGTTCGGGCATTCTTGATATCGTCTTCCGTTTAGCCGGCGGGCTTACCCGCCGCGCGTTCTAACGCTCGTCTTGTTTGGTTAGGCTCTTTTCCACAATGTCGGCACGGGAGGCGATATTCTCGATCTTCTTCGCCAGTGCACTCGGGGTAACCGTCTCGGCAACCATCGTATCGACTATTACGAAATTTGGAACCCCATCGACGTCGCGAATGGCGAACGCTCCGGCCGGAATGCCCAGGTTCTTGCGGAGAACCGCCTCGTAATACTTGGGGGTTGCCGGCCCGCATTCGCTGTAGATTACGACCAGTTCGCCGCCGTCGGAATCCTCTCGGCCAAAATAGACGGCCACCTTCTGGCTCCTGCCGCCGTCCTGCGAGAGCGTAAATTCGTACGATTTGCCCGACCTGGCCGGCTCGACGCCCAGGTATTCACCCGTGTGGGCGATGCAGTCGGCAACGTTCAACTCGGCCGGAGCACTATTGTCATGGGCGCCAATCCACTCCCTCCAGCGGTCGACATCCGCACCGAGGTACTGGCCGGTAATTCTGGTCAGTGCCTCGCACACATCGAGCACCAGGACCCCACGCCCGAGCAACTCGACCAGCGGTCCGACCGCATCGGGGGCTCGCAACTCGCCGAGCGATTCCACGGCCGCCCAGGTGACCGACTCGTTCGTTGAATCGAGACATTCTAGCAACGGCTCGACCGCCCCGCCTGCCACCAGCCGCTGTCGAGCGGCCCGGCGAGTTTGTGGACTGTGAAGCTGCTGGATGAGTTCGGCATGCTCGGCCGAACGCTCGGAATCGCTCACGGTTAATAATCTCCTATTCGGAAGAAGTTCAGCCGGCGGGATAAGTAGAAGTCCTCGCGGACCCTTCCTTGTTCGCGATGTTTCATCCCCATAAATCTTTACCGCCGATTATACCGGGTTGCGACATACCGGCAAGGACTGGTTCTGATACCGTTTAAGAGTGCCAAATGCCATCGCTGGGGAGGGGGTACGTGGTTGCAAGGTGTTGCCACCGTTGGATTTAGGATTATTTTGTTCCTTTCCCGACTTGCCGGCCGAGTATATAATCGAATTGAGAGGAATGATGCCGATCGACGCCGAGCGAAATGTAGTCTTTTCAGCTAGTCTTTTCAGCATGGCGTCAGGCATCAGCGCGAATGGCCTGCGACGGCCTATTTCTAACCGATACTTTCTAGAGACGTTCTTTGTCGAGATGGAATTACCATGATGACTTGTAAAGAGTTGGCCGAGCGGATCGAAAACCTGGAGCCGAAAGCTCAGCCCCGCGACGTTGCAAGATTCTGCCTGCTGCTGGCCAACTCCGTGGGCGATATCGAGCAACTCGACGACGACGAAGCACTGTCGCGTGCCTGGCGGGAAATGGGGATGCGGCTGCAAGCCTCAACCGATCAGCACGCCGCCATGACCGAGGATCTCGAACGGCTGGCCGCCGCCGTGCCGTCCGACTTCTCCATCGATCAAATCTGGGTACTGATCCGCGCGATCAAAGTCCAAAGCCAGATACTGAAACTCTACGTCGGCCGCCCGCCGGTGAGTGTCTAGCACTGCGGGTAGACTGGTTACGTGGCCTTTTCAAACCGCGCGTAGATTTCCTTGGGCGCCTCGTCGAAGTATTTCAGCAGTGCCGGACAGAGCCATCCTTCCATCGCGAACTGCTCCGACTCGTACCAGTTGCCGCCATCTCCCTCGCGGACCCAGCGCGCCTTCACGTCGTGGTTGGGAAACCGGCCGGCACTGAAGATGAGATGCTCCGACGTGTTGTTGGCACAGTTCCTCATGTCCGCTGTCTTTCCACGAAGACGAGATCCTCGTCATGGAAGCCGTTGAACAGCCGTCCAAACTGCGGCCCGACAAGCATCACGCCTTCTCCGGTTTCGTCCTTCCAGTACTCTTCCCACATCGGGCAATCTGGCACGACGATCTCTTCCACTGTTCCGTCCCAGTCATCAATCCTGACCCGGTCGCCAATTTGGATCGTCTCTCCGGTAAGGTAACTCGGTTTCATCATCTTCGTGCCAACTTGTTTATAGGTAGTTTCTAGGTTCATCCGGATCTTGCGTACTTCGTCGCAACTTGCTGCCACATGGGAGTTTTTCGACATACTCGAAGGACCTGTCAATCAGACGAACGTATGTATGGACGCGGCGTGCGTTTTCAGAACAAAGGGAACGAGCACGCCCCCCGACCGGACTGTGTCGATTGGTCGCTCTCACGGGCAGCAACCCTTGACAATCGCGGGAAAATGGACATCATGCTGGTTAGTCGGGCTCTGCTGGCGAGCAACCCGATCGAACGAAGGGGAGGGCCGCGTTTTCCACTGGGAATCGTGGCCCTTTCGCTTCACGTCACTCCCCTTTGTTCTGAAAACGCGCCCCTGGATTGTCAGTCTTCCGACTCCAAGTACGCTTCAGCCGGATGAACCAGTTTCTACCTATCACCTGTAGACCGCACATTTGCGGCCTAACACGCAGACAGTGAATTGTCGTAAGTTCAATCGTAGCCGTTGGTTGATCCGTTGTCACGACTCTTTCGGCGCGATAGCCAATTTGTGCCTAGCGCTCTTGGGGCAGCCGAAATCGAGCTATTTTCCAGTGGAGGATTCTTGCATCAGAGATCGAAGGGCTTCGTTGACGGATTCGTCGCTCGGGAACGCGGCTCGCACATCCGGCGCGAGTTTGGCAAGATTGGTCCCCTGGCGGTATCGCTCCAGGTACTTTCCACGAACGCCGCCCTTGAGATCCTTGCGATCGTACTCCTCGCGCATCTCGAATTCCATCTTGCAAGACTACTACGCTGCCGCCTACACGACAAGACGCCAGAAGCCGCTGGCCGAGGAATGTGCATTCGCGATTCGCGTCCTACGCAATACACCACAGTGGGGGGGCTAGGCACAATTCTTTCTTTCCGGCGCGAACCTGGTCCCTTGACCGGGTGTCCATAGTCCCATTGACTCGCAAAAAGCGATAAACTCGCATTTGGTTGTTGCCGAGTGTGAACTTTATTGCTAGAGTTACAGGAGTGAAAGAGGGGCCGTTTGTGCCCTCAGGAGAGAATCTCTACATTTCACCACATTCCCCAAACTGCGCACAGCGCCACGAGACTACCATGCGTAACACGATCATTAGTACGAACGGCACGAAAACCGACAAACGCGGTATCCGGCTGAATCGTAAGGTCGTGGCTACGTTGGCGGACATCTTGCGCGCTACGCTAGAGACCGCGCGGTTTCTTCATCATCGGCTGGCAAGCCCATTGACCCTCGCTCATGCGGCGGTCGGTGTTGGCCGCGCCAGGCCGCTGGTTATGGGCGCCCGCCCGGCGCCGGTGCATTCGGAAAGTTTTCGGATGTGGCCGGTTTATCGCTCGGGTGGGCCGGAGTCCGAATCCCGCGTTGGCAGATTCTAAGCCGCCTGGGCTGAATCAAACCTGACGACTGGAAAGCGGACGACCACCAAGCGGCGGCCGAAGCGTGTTTTCTTGCCGCCGCTTGCCACCGGCTTCCCCGAGCTTCCCCGTTGATCGGCCGATCGATCGGCCCGTCAATCGGCCCGTCAATCGGCCCATTGATTGACCCCTCGGTATTGACACTGCCGCGTCTCCCCTCACAGAAGCGACTGGAACCATGGAATTCACACGGCGACAAACTGATAGCGAAGACAGAGAACTCACCGCTTTGGTGCGCGCTGCGCAATGTGGCGACCAGGAGGCGTTCGGCCAGTTGGTGAAGCGATACCAGGGGGCGATCCACGCGATCGTATTTCGCCGCTTGCACAACGACGCCGAGGCGCAGGAGGTCTGCCAGGAGGTCTTCATGCAGGCGATGCGAAAGATCGAACAGTTGCAGGAGCCGCGGGCTTTCGGTGGCTGGTTGCGGACGATCGCCGTGCGCATGTCGATCAATCGAGCCGTCCGCCGCGCGCAGGCAACGCCGACCGACTCGGCGGTCCTGGAAAGCACTTGCGTGGACCAGCGCACGCCGCTTGCCGATGTGCTTGCCAAGGAGAAGCGGAGCCAGGTTCGCCAGGGGCTGGGGAGACTGCGGTCACTGGACCGCGACACGCTGGTGGCGTTTTACTTCAAGGGTCAGTCGCTGATCGAGATGAGCGACGATTTCCACTCGCCCGTCGGCACGATCAAGCGCCGATTGCACGTCGCCCGACAACGGCTGGCCGCGGAACTGGAGTCGCTGGCGCCGGCCTAACCCCAATACCGTTGAATTAGCCATGAGTGCCAATCTCACGGGGAGTTAGGCAACTGGTGACGGACGATCCAGCGGAAAGCGTATCGAAATAACTTAGCCACGGATGAAACACGGATTGAACACGGATCAAATCAAAGTGACTTTGAGTAACCATTAGGTTCCGCGTTGGAGCAACTTGATCGAGTTTTTGAGCTTCCCGATAACAGAGCTTCCCGATAACAGAGCTTCCCGATAAAAAGGGAACGCTGATTTTCGCTAATCTTCGCTGATTGCCCTCATAAGTGTCGATCAGCGAAGATTAGTGTTCCCTGGAAAACCGTAGCGTTCTTCCTTCTTCGTTGCCTTCGTTATCTTCTGTTCCAACCCGATACATCGCCAACGGTAACGTTCTCCCTATCCGGGAAAACAAAGGGCAAAGAAGGGCAAAGGGGGACAGGCTACTTTGTTTGATTCTTGCATGGTCTGCCTCGAGGACGCAAGGTTGATTCCAGTCCCAGTTGTGTGGCCGTGTCGGCTTGCCACGACGGCGAACCAA
>CAZDHN010000431.1:0-5849 GCA_964505115.1 uncultured Planctomycetaceae bacterium | reverse complement strand
CACGGCCGTGGAGATGCGCTTGCGCGAATCTCTCACGCCGTCGATTCCTTGGTCACTGGTACTGACACCGTGACTGACGTGACGGTCGGCCTCGCTTCGCAGCCTGGCAGGGATCGGTCAAGCGAAGCAGACGGCGCAGGCAGTAGGCCGTGGCAGGTCCGTAACGTCCGGACCAGTAGCTGAATTCGCAATAGTTCGTACCGTAGCTGAACTCGCAAGAGTTCAGACGAAGCGGTAGTTCATCTGAATTCTTGCGAATTCAGCTACAAGCCCGGCGACATGAGTCCTTGGTTCCGTCAAAAGCGCGAGCGCGCCTATATTGGCGTGTATGGAGAAGGTATGCCCGGTGGCGGAGATTTCGAGCGGTGATTTCTGCCTGCAAATTGTTTCCGTATAACGAGTTAGGGCGGAAAAATACCCAGCTTGAAATTCAATTATTGAAAATCGACTGCTCAACAATTCACAAGTCGTTTGCCACCAACCACCTACAACGAAAAACCCGGCCCGAATTCCAACCAGTTTCAGCCCCACGCCACCGAGCACGAACGGCCATAACTGGTTATCTGGAAAGCACTTGAGAGCATCAACCTTCAGCCGGACACTGCGGCCGGCGGTGAAAGATGCGTCGAAAAAATAGCGGTAGCGGAAAGCGGAAGGGTGGGCTATCTTCCGAAGCCGACGAAGAAGCTGAACAGGCGCGTTCGGTCGGTGTCTTGCTTGGAGATCGGGAAGGCAAAGTCCAGGGCGATTGGGGCCGGGCCCATCGCCGGGACCGTCACCCGCAAGCCGAAACCGACCGCCGCGCGATAAACACCGTCCCAGTTGTTGATATCGTGCTCGACGGTACCCGAGTCGCAGAAGACGACGCCGCGGAGCATGTCGTCGGCCGTGATGGGGAACATGTACTCGGCGGAGGCGAGCATGAGGAATTGACCACCGACGATCATTTCCTTGGCCGGGTCGGTGGGACCGACTCCACGGAAGTAGAAACCACGCATGGTCGAGAAACCGCCGGCAAAGTAGTGATCGTACAGCGGCGTGTCGGAGCCGGTTACGCCCAGCTTGCCGTTCAAGCTCAGCACGTGCCGGCCGGACCCGTCGGGCCGCTGCCGGAGCATGAAGTATCGCCGCAGGTCGAGGTCGACGCGGGGATACTCGAAGGTACCGATAACCTGCTCGACGGCCACTTCGATGAGGTGCCCCTCGGTTGCCAGGAAGGCGTTGTCGCGGGTATCGTGGGTTAGCCGGGCTTGGAATCCGTAGAGGGCGTTGTCGCCCAGCACGTCTTGCAGGACGGCCACCGGCGTGGCGAACTGTGTCGGGTTGTAGACATCGACCTTCATGCCTCTAAATGCCAGCGTACCGGTCAGGTCGTGCGTGAACTGGTATCCCATTGCAATCCGGCCGCCGAGCCGATTCTCGCTCCAATGCTGGTAGATACGATCGAAGTAGAAACCGCTGAGGCCCAGGTTCACGGCCGTGTCGAAGAGGTATGGTTCCTGGATACTGGCCATGTATCGCTGAACCTGGGTGCCCGGTACGGCCTCTATGCGGAAGCGCTGCCCGCCGCCTCGCCAGGCCGTGCCGTTGCGGATATCTTCCCAGCTTCGCGGCAGTCGGCGCCAGTCGAAGTTCTGCTCGTCCAACACGACCGAGCCGACCACGCCCGCCTCGGAGTTCACGCCCACGCCGAACATCAGCCGGCCGGTCTCGGTCTCTTGCGTTGGCACGTCGAGGTCGATGAATCGGGTTGGCTCGTCCCAGAGCCCGTCGTCGCGCGAAACCGGAAGCCTGGGGTCCACCTCGGGAAATGCATCCGCGCCGCTGCTGTCCGGGGCGGTCTGGAACTCCCGCGGCTGACCTACCAGTGGCGAGGGCCGCGCCGGTATCGCGCCGCCGACCGGCGGTTGTGCCGGTGCCGGCTCGGTCCGTTGATAGGCCGAAGGCGACCGATAGCTAGGATTTGGCTGCGACGCCACGTGCGCCGGTGCCGCTTGGTTCGGTCGCTGGTGCGATCCGCCCGACCGATAAGCCGAAGCCGGTTGAGCCTGCTGTTGATAGGCCGGACCGTTCGAACTGCCCGACGCCGCTTGCCATTGCGTGAGCGGCGGGCTCGACGCCCTCGGCCCAGTAGCCGCGTTCGGTTGCGACAGAGTGTTCGGTCGCGATAGAGTGTTCGGTTGCGACAGAGTGTTCGGTTGCGACACGGGGGCCGGATACCTTGGCGGAACCGTGTTGTTGGGCGGGGCGCTCCAGGGCGATGCTTGATAGTCGCTACTGGCCTGAGGTTGCAGCGTTTGCGGCCGCGGTGCTGTCCGGTTGAACGCCGGAAATGCCGTGCCGGCCGTGTATTGGCCGCGGATGAGCGCGGGCGCGCCCGGCTCGCCGGGCTGGGGTTCGGACGACCACTGGCCTTGCAGCGTTACATTGATTGTCTTTTCAGCGTCGTACGGAGCGGGGTCGTGGGGGTCGGGGTCGTACGGGTCGGGGTCGTACGGGTCGGGGCTCTGGCCACGATACCTGCCGGGGCGTTTGGGTGGTCGGGCGATCTGGGTGTCTGCGTCCTCTTCCTCCAACTCGGGCGGGCTGAAGACGATCTTCGGCGTGATGCCCTCCGCCGGCGCGACCTTAAACAGCCCGCTGGCTCGCAACCGCCGTTCGCTGGCGCGAAGCTCGCGAATGTCGACGATGTCGCCCGGCTGAAGCGAGATGCGGTTCAACACCGTGGTGATTCGCGTGTGTGGGTTCTCGCCGCCAATATTCACGTTGATTCGGCCCACCCGGTAGCGATCGCCTTCCTCGACCTTGTAGACCAGATCGAGTTGGCCGGGTTCTTCGAGGAAGCGCGGGTCGGCCTTCACGTCGGCGAAGATGTAGCCCACGCTGCCGTATTTCTCTTGAATGGACGCGATGTCGGCGGTCATTTTCGCCTGGTTGAAGTACTGGTCCTTTTCCAGTTTCAACTCTTCGCCCAGTGTTTCGGCGGGAAACTTGGTGTTGCCGATGAAGGAGACGTTGCGAATCAGGTAGCGCGGCCCTTCGTCGATAACGAAGGTTAGCGAGAGCCACTTCCCGGCCGCATTGTACTCCAGTTCGCGTCCGATTCGGGCGCGGAAGAACCCCAGCCCTCGGTAGTAGGCGGTCAGCCGGTCGACATCCTCGTCAATCTGGCGGAGATCGACGTCTCCGCCCATGAACCAGGCGAAGCCCGGTTTCGACTTGATTTGAGTTCGCAGCCGCGAGTCGCTGGCTATCGTGTTGCCGATGAACTGGGTCCAGAGGTGTTTCTGCTTGCTCCCCTCGTTGATCAGGTAGACCACGCCCTTATCGCCCGTCTTGTTGCCCTCGACCACGGCAACGCGGCCCTTGCTGAACCCGTGCGAGTGGTAGAAGTCTTCGATACGGCGTCGGCCCTCTTCGACGGCGAAGGGATCGGCGGCGTCGCCCTCTTTTAGTTCCGACTCCTTGCGGAGCACCTTCTTCTTGACGTTCTCGTTGCCGACGTACTTGACGTACTGCAAGGTGGGTCGTTCCAGTATCTCGAAGATCACGATTCTGCCCGGCGCGCTTCCCTCGCTGGCCGGGACTCGTTGCGAGAAGGTTTTGACGTTGACGAACATCCGGGTGCCGTTGAGGCGGCGGACGTCCTGCTCGATGGTTTCCAGATCGAACGTTCTCCCGGCTCGCGTGCGGATGTGCCGGAGAATCTTGGCCTTGGGGATGGTGCGGCTGCCCAGTATGCGAACCTCGACCACCTGCTCCTCGCCCGGCAAGGGCTGCTCGCTCGGCAAGGGAAGTTGGCCCGGCAACTGGCCGCGCGACAACGAACCGCTCAGCACCGTCATGCTAAGCAGCACCGCAAGCCATGCGGCCCAACGCCAGCTTGAGTCGATTTGCACGTCGGGCATCGATGCCCTTTCCCGCACGGGTTGACGAACGTCTATTGAGGCTTTGCTTCAGACGAGAATAGCGAAAAGTGTCGCGCGGCTCGGCGTACTCCAAGCGTACCGTTACACCGGGCGACCTGATGGTCGCGTAGAAATACAAGAACTGGCAGCTTGCCACAAGGTGAATTCCCTCCAATTGGGCACTTTGCCGGTAGAATACCCAGCCGTGGATGCCTAGGAAATTTGGGTAAAGCAGGGCCACCACGCAGCCGGTGCGGATTCACCACGAAAATGGCACGCCTGTCCGACAAGAGAGTAGGTTATGCTTCAGCATAATGCACTCCAACGGCTGTTATGCTGAAGCATAACCTACACACACTAGAAATCTTCGCTGGAGCCGGAATCGTCGGGGCCGGAGTAGGACTGGAACTCGTTGTAGGGTTCTTCGCTACGGTCTTCGAAGCGGGTGTAGTCCTGACGCCAGGTGAGTTTGACGTCGCCGGTTGGGCCGTTACGCTGCTTGCCAATTATCAGGTCGGCCTTGCCCGCAATGTCCGACTGCTGGGCTTCTTCCTTGGTGTGGTAGTACTCTTCGCGGTGGATGAACATCACCACGTCGGCATCCTGCTCGATGGCACCCGACTCGCGGAGGTGGCTTAGTCGCGGGCGGTTGTCCTTGCTGGCTTCCGCCTGCCGGTTGAGTTGTGCCAGGCAGAGGATCGGGATCTTCAATTCGCGAGCCAGGCCCTTCATTCGCCGGGCGATTTTGGCGACCTGTTCCTGGCGCGGGTCGCGGGGGTTGTCGGGCTCGATGAGTTGAAGGTAGTCGATGATGAGCAGGCCCAAGTCGTTTCTTCGCTTCAGCCGTCGCGCGGAAGCGGCGATTTCCGTAAGCGTGCGGCTGGGCGAATCGTCGACCATCAGCGGAGCCTTGCTCAGCTTGGCCGAAGCTTCGACGAGCTTCTCGCGGTCTTCGCTGGAAAGAAAGCCGCTACGGAACTTGCTGCCGTTGATCCGCCCCAACGAGCAGAGCATCCGCTGGGCCAACTCCAGCCGCGACATTTCCAGGCTCACAAACAGCGTGCCCACGTTCGCCTTGACAGTTACATACTCGGCAATATTGGTGGCCAGGGCCGTCTTGCCCATCGAAGGCCGGGCGGCCAGAATCACCAGCTCCGAGTCGTGCAGGCCGCCGGTCATGCTGTCCAGGTCGGTAAAACCGCTCGGCACGCCGGTGGCGGAACCGTGTTCCAGCCGGGCGTCTATATGCTCAAAGGCCTCGATCAGGATATCGTGAATGCTGGCTACCTGATCCGAACTGCGTTGCTCGTGTACGGCGAAGATCTTCTCTTCCGCCTGACTGAGCAGTTCGCGAGGCTCCAAGGTCGGGTCCCAGGCGTCCCGCAGTATCTCGGTGCTGGCATGGATCAAGTCGCGAAGCGAGGCCTTGTCGCGGACTATCTGAGCGTAGTGGACGGCGTGGGCGGCCACCGGAACGGATTTCGCCACCTCGGCCAGGTAGGCCAAATCGCCGATCGCTTCCAGATCACCGGCCTGCTTGAGCCGCTCGATCAACAGCGTGCTGTCGATTCGCTGCCCGTCGTCGTGCATGGCCACGATGTGGCCGAAGAGCGTGCGGTTGGCGTCGGCGTAGAAGTCGTCGGGCCGGACTATCAAAACGACATCGTCACAAAGGACCGGGTCCAAGAGTATGCTGCCCAAAACGCCTTTCTCGGCGTCGAGATTCTGAGGCGGCAGGCGATCGAGGATTTCCGAACTGACTTTGCCGGCGGCATGTCCGGTATCCACGCGTGCGGCGGTTGCCATGGCGGTCCCTGCTTCCTGGGCTGAAGATGTCTGAGCCCATCTTAGACGGCCGACGGACGATTGACAACCGACCGCTCTATGCTTCGGGTTGGTCTTCGCCGACGGAGGGGACGACCCAGACCTTCAACTCGGCAT
>CAZDHN010000430.1:0-5850 GCA_964505115.1 uncultured Planctomycetaceae bacterium | reverse complement strand
CGTGGGCATCGACGGCAAGCGAATCAAAACGGCCGACGACTTCCTCGACATAATCGAGAGCAAGCAACCGGGCGATACCGTCGTGCTGACCGTCTCGCGCGGCGGCCGCGAGGTGACGGTGCCGGTGAAACTGGCGTCGGGCGAGTAGGTTTCTCGTTGCCCGGTCGCTTGCGTTGGGTTAAGGCCGACACGGCGTCGAGTTGATCGTTTGGGCCCCAGCCTTCTCCAAAGAACTCCCCGCCCCGTTGCCCAAATCTCCCCGTTGGCAGAACAGCTACCGCGATGCGGCCGCCACGGTGTTCACTCGCCGGCAGTGACGGGGGTGCCTGGTCGGGAATGCGCACTCACCGAATCCTTCACGCTTGCGTGCGCGCACAACTCGTCATCGCACGAACAAACGGTTTTTCCCGTTTGACCGGGACTTTTCAGGTAGTTTTTTCAGGCTAGTCGCGGTTTGTCGATCCAATGTATGGAGTTGATTTACCCACCTTCCGAAGGTAATGATTACACCAGCGGCACCAATTGCACCATATTTGTACCAGCAGAAACGCGACAGATGGAAAACGCGGCAAGAAGCATTCTCATGCTGAGTGTACTGTTCATCGGTGCATGCCGGGGGCCGTTGTGTTCATTCCCGTGCCACGAAGAACCATGCTTGATGTACTATGATGCCTCTTGCGACGTGTGCGTATCGCCGTGCGGCTCGAAAATGGTCGCCGAGACAAGCGCAAGAGGCGCTGCCAGCACACAGACTCAAGTCGTTGGCCGGGCAAAAGGCGTGATTCACTTCTCGGATTTCGAGGAGAGGGTGGCCAGTGCGATCTCAGGCGTTGATGAAGAATTCCTTCTGATGGAGATCAAGGCAGCGATTGCGGCCGACTACGATTTAGACAAAGGATCCGAGCGAACGATCGTTCCACGGCAAGTAAGCTTGACGGTCCGAAAACACGAAGGGGGAGTTGTCTTCCTCTGTCGCATCATTGCGACTATTCACCCCACCGCAAAAAAGGTTGAATTCGATATCACCTGCGGGGGAAACGTAGACGCATCAACGGAGAAGTTCAACCGCGTGGCTAAAGAACTGAAGACGCGTTTACTCACAGCTCTCGGAAAAGCGTCTTGAGGGAGCCCAAACGATGATGGCAGAAGAACATCATGAAGCGAAAAGTACGGGCGAAGGACAGCCGAAACGGAACTGGAATCTGCTCGTTCTTGTCAGCCCCACCGGCTATCGCTGGACAGTGGTCGCGAGCCTAGCCGTTATGGTGGCCTTATCCATGTTCATTCTGTATCTGGCACCCAAATTGCGCACTGAGCATGCCGTTGGAGACGCCGGAGCGAACGAGTTGGGGAGTGCCTGGGGGACTTGCGCTGCCGGGGTTTGGATTCCAGCAACTATTCTGATAGTCACCTTCGGAGTTGCTATTGCAGGAATTCCCAGACAGCCTTCGCAACTCCCAGAGAGAATCTACCGGCTGCAAGGTATTCTCGTGGCGGGTTTGGTTCTATGTGCTTCCATTTGGTTTGTTGTGGCGCTTGTGTCAATACTGGTTTTCGCCGACTATGAGTTACCGGATAACGGCACCGGGGCAATGCTGACGTGGGAACAATCGCATCCCTGCCACATGAGACTACTCCCCCGGATTCAGGAACTCTGCACGTCAATCTCATTGCTGATGATGCTTGCCCTCGCATTGGGGCTGTTCTCGCAAAGGCTACGGGCTCTCACTCCCGAAGAAGAGCGGCAGGAATGGGTCGCCGGCATTAAGGAGAAGTGATTTTGCCAGGCACCGGCACCAAGGCCCGATCGAATTCTGAGACGAAGGAAAGATCACTCTTCGCGGAATCAAGCCAGGCACATCTCGGTTTCGAGATCAGCTTGCTCGGCGATGTCGATCAGCTTCCTGTAAATCACTGTCGGCAAATCCCTTGGCTCTTGATCGAGTGACCACAATCGGGCACGAAAGAGGTGTTCGAGTTTTACTCGGCCATCGTGAATTTCGATCTTGAAGCCGGGCATTCGTTCCAGTAACGTCTGGCAAAACTTGGAAACGCCCTTGACGAGCGAGCCGATAACCTCTTGCGTCTCCTGATCGTAGTAGACCGTCACCAGGTCGTCGACCCGTTCGGCGTAGAAGGGAGCGGGGCTGACAAGGAACTCGATGCAGTCGCCGTCGGGATCGTACGTCACAACCGGCTTGAAGGGCTCGGTCGGCGTGGCCAGGTCGATCACCCGCTTCGCGAAATCGTCGTTGGACGTCACCGTCATAACAGCCGCTCCTTGAACCGGTCCTGGTAGTCGGAGAAGACGCACGCAAGGAGTCGTATCCACTCCGTGTGCCTTTCCCCTTTCTCCCCTTTCCCCTTTTCCCTCCGCCTCTTCGTTTCCAATTCTACGAGGCCGCAGCCGTTTGTCAATCAAATCCCCAACTCCTGCTTCACCGCCGCGAAGGCGTCCATGGCGAAGTGGAGGTCGGCTTCGGTGTGGACGGCCGAGACTTGTACGCGAATCCGCGCTTTGCCCTTGGGCACGACAGGGTAAGAGAAGGCGATCACGTAGATGCCTCGGGCCAGCAGGGCCTCGGCCATTCGGGCGGCCAGGACCGCGTCGCCCAGCATGATCGGCACGATGGGGTGCTCGCCGGGCGTAATCTTGAAGCCGAGCCGGGTCATCCCTTCCCGGAACAGACGAGTGTTCCGCTCCAGCCGGTCGCGCAACTCGGTCGACTCGGAGAGCAGTTCGATGGCCGCGATCGAGGCGGCGACAATTGGCGGGGCGACCGTGTTGGAGAACAGATAGGGCCGGCTCCGTTGCCGCAAGGTTTGGATCACCTCGGCCGGACCGGCGGTATACCCGCCGCTGGCGCCGCCCAACGCCTTGCCCAGCGTGCCGGTGATGATATCGACGCGGTCCATTACGCCATGATGCTCGGGCGTGCCGCGCCCCTGTTTGCCCATAAACCCGACGGCGTGCGAGTCGTCGACCATTACCAGGGCGTCGTATCGGTCGGCCAGGTCGCAAACGCCCGGCAGGTCGGCAATAATCCCGTCCATCGAAAAAACGCCGTCGGTGGCGATCATGCGGAATCGGGCGTCGGCCGCTTCTTTGAGCCGGGCTTCGAGGTCGGCCATGTTGTTATTCTTGTAGCGGAACCGGCGTGCCTTACAGAGCCGCACGCCGTCGATGATGCTGGCGTGGTTCAGTTCGTCGGAGAGGATCGCGTCGTCGGGGCCCAGCAGCGTCTCGAACAGACCGCCGTTGGCGTCGAAGCACGACGTATAGAGTATCGTCTCGTCGGTGCCCAGAAAGCGGCTGATTTGCTCTTCCAGTTGCTTGTGGATCTGCTGCGTGCCGCAGATGAAGCGGACCGACGCCATGCCGTACCCCCAGCGGTCCAACGCCTGGCGGGCGGCGTCGACCACTCGCGGGTCGTCGGCCAGTCCGAGGTAGTTATTGGCGCACAGGTTGAGCACCGGCTCGTGATCCCGCACTTCGATCCTTGCCCGTTGAGGGCTGTTAATCACCCTTTCCGCCTTAAACAGCCCCGCCTCCCGAATCTCCTCGAGCTGCCCGGCCAGATATTGTTTCATTGACCCGAACATATGTAAGTTCCTTTCGTTATTCGATGTTCCAACACGCCCAGCATACAGACAGGCCACGAGGCTGGTCAAGCACTTCAGCCGGACGAACCTTTCTCCCGTTTGGCCGAAGGCCATGTTTCATCGTAGCCTGGGGCAACGTCCCAGGAAGCGGTTTCCCGGCAATTCGCACACTCCGAGGCAACCACGGGTAACACCGATGACACGGATAAGATTCAGGATCACGACCGCCGCGTCTGGCCGAGAGAACAGAGAGGAACACTAATCGACGCTAATCTTCGCTAATTGCTTTCGTATTATTGACCCTTGCATAGCCAATGATCGAGGGCGAAGCCCGGTTCCCCGGCGGAACCCCCTTGATCCGCGCATTGACTATGCAAAGATCAATAGTGTCGATTAGCGAAGATTAGTGTTCCCTAGAAGGCAGTCGACCGGTTCGGATGCGGTTCTTCGGTGAAGCGGAAGGCTCTTCACCCGAAACTTCAGGTTTGAGGGAGCACTACTCCGCCAACCGCCGCAGGTCGTCGCCGAACTTGCGGTTGATCTTGTCCAATGATGCCCGCAGTTTCTTCTGGCGCTTCTTGTCGCGAATCGGCATAATCAGAATCGAGTCGCCATCGGTCGTCAGTTCCAGGGGCGTGTCGGCCGAGATCCGTAGCATCTCAAGGATCGGCTTGTCGATCACCAGCGCCAAGCTGTTGCCATGTTTGATCAGTGTCTTGTTCATGGTATCACCTCGCGTGTCTCGTATACACACAGTATATACCATTATCGCGGCAAAATCAAGCCTTACCGAAGCCGCGACAGCTAGAACCAATCACCCCTCCCGCCAGGTCAGCACGACTTTGCCGGAGTTGCCGGAGTTCATTGCGTCGAAACCCTTCTGGAAGTCGCTGTAGTGGAAGCGGTGGGTGATGACCGGCTCGATGTTCAGGCCGCTTTGGATCATCGAGGTCATCATGTACCAGGTTTCGTACATCTCGCGGCCGTAGATGCCCTTGATGGTGAGCATGTTGAAGATCACCGTCTGCCAGTCGATGGCCATCTCGCCGTCGGGTATGCCGAGCATGGCGATCTTCCCGCCGTGACACATATTGGCCAGCATGTCACGAAACGCCTCGGCGCTGCCCGACATCTCCAGTCCGACGTCGAACCCCTCCTTCATGCCGAGCATCTTCTGCGCGTCGGCGATGCTATTGGTGCGAACATCCAGGGCCAGCGTGGGGTTCATCTTCCTGGCCAGTTCCAGCCGGTAGGGGTTCACGTCGCTGATGACAACGTGCCGGGCGCCTGCCTGTCGCACGACGGCCACGGCCATGATGCCGATCGGCCCGGCCCCGGTAATCAGCACGTCCTCGCCCAGCACGGGAAACTGCAGGGCGGTGTGGACGGCGTTCCCCAAGGGGTCGAAGATCGACTGCACGTCGCGGGGGATGTCGTCGGCCTGATGCCAGACGTTGGTCATCGGCAGCGAGAGGTACTCGGCGAACGCACCCGGCCGGTTCACGCCGATCCCCTTGGTATCCATGCAAAGGTGCCGCCGCCCGGCCAGGCAGTTTCGGCAGCGGCCGCAAACCACGTGCCCCTCGCCGCTGACGATATGGTCGACGCGAAAATCCTTCACGTTGGAGCCCACCTCGACGATCCGGCCGACGAACTCATGCCCCACGACCAGCGGCACGGGCACGGTCTTCCGTGCCCAGGCGTCCCAATTGAAAATATGCACGTCCGTCCCGCAGATTCCGGTCCGCAGCACCTCGATCAGCACATCGTTAATCCCCACGCTCGGCGTCGGCACCTCCTCCATCCACAGTCCCGGCTCCGCCTTCCGCTTAACCAACGCCTTCATCGTCTCCATGGCAGGCTCTCGCTAATGATGGGTGCAAGTTGATTGGGTCAAAGGGGAGTATACCAGTTGCCGCGGAGGACCAGAAGCGGGGGAAGGGTCCGTTTAGCCGGCGGACTTGTCCGCCGCGAATGGCGAAACGCGGCGGGCAAGCCCGATTTTCCGCAGGTTGGTGTGGCGGCTAAGTGAAGTGGTTGTTTGACTGGGTTAGGTTGTGTGCTTGGGCAGATATCGCGAGAGTATTATCGCTGGTGGTGGCAAGTTTAAGTCTTGTAGAATTTGTCTTTGCTTGGAGCGTAAACGCGAGGGAGTGATGACTTGGCCCAACCGGCTCGGCGAGACGATCAGCAAGTAGACTCCAAAGGCCCGGAAGAGGGTTTCCGTCGTCGTGCGACGCTGTTTGG
>CAZDHN010000429.1:0-5857 GCA_964505115.1 uncultured Planctomycetaceae bacterium | reverse complement strand
CCTCGGGCGGCTGGGCCGATGAAAAGGGCATCGGCGACCAGCTTCTGGGATACATCGAGAAGGGCGGTTTCCGGGCGGTGAAGATGCGTGTCGGCGTGATGGACGGTGACGTGATGACCTCCGTACGACGAGTGCGGGCTGCCCGTAAGAGTTTGGGCGAAGAAATCGATCTGATGGCCGATGCACACGGCACGTTCGGAGTCGCCGAAGCGAAACGTTTCTGCCGTGAAGTCGCCGACTGCCGTCTGGCCTGGCTGGAGGAGCCGGTATCGGCCGACGACAAGCGCGGCTGCGCCGAGGTACGTGCCGCGACCGACATCCCCATCTCGGCGGGCGAGAGCGAGTTCACGCGGTTCGACTTCCTGGAATTGGCCCGTCTCGGGGCGGTCGACATCTTCCAGCCCGACCTGGCGATTTGCGGAGGGATTACCGAGGGCATGCGGATCGCGGCCTTGGCCGAGGCTTTTCAGATCGAGTTGGCTCCTCACCTTTGGGGCGGCGCGCTGATGTTTTCCGCCGGCCTGCAAATCTGCGCGGTCTCGCCGGCGGCGACTATCGTGGAGTACTCGCTCTTGCACAACCCGATGCAACAGGAATTGGACATCGACCCGATCACGGCGACCGACGGGGAGATTATCATCCCGGACCGTCCCGGACTCGGGGTAAGCATCAACCACGATTTTGTGGAACGATACCAAGTCGAGTAGGTCGCCCCTGCTGTCCTAGCCCGCATTTCTCACCAGCCATCTACTGCGAGGACGAAAGTCCAGCCGTGGCTGTCCTGGTCCAGCGAGTTTTGCGCCACATCGTGATTTCTGTAACCCGCTGCCCAGTTTGTTGTTAGAGTATATTCCAGGGCTTCGCCGAGAAACACCTTGGAACACATCATGGCAGCGAAAAAACCGCCCACAATTCTTCTTCCTATTGACCCTTGCATAGTCAATGATCGAGGGCGAAGCCCGGTTCCCCGGCGGGACCCCCTTGAGTCGCGCATTAGCTATGCAAGAATCAATAGAACTCCGTGCGGCTCGTGGCTGGTCACGAGAGCAGACGGCAGATGCATTCCTGGTGACGGCCGCGACCATCGCCTCCTGGATAAAACGCCTTGATGAAGAGCGGCCCGATGCACTGGTGCAACTCCGCGAGCCGGTGAACAAGTTTCCTGAATTTGTCCGCTACGCCGTACGGCTGCTGAAGACGTTATGCCCCAGCATGGGCAAGGGCAAGATCGCGCAGCTGCTCTGCCGGGCAGGGCTCCATCTCGGTACAACTACGGTGGGCCGTATGCTCAAAGAGAACCCGAAACCGGCGTTGTCACAGTCTGAGGATGCCAGGTCTGACGGCCGTGTAGTGACTGCCAAAAGGCCCAACCATGTCTGGCATACGGATCTGACGGCTGTGCCCATCGGAGCCGGTTTTTGGTGCAGTTGGCTACCATTTGCCTTGCCACAATCTTGGCCCTTCTGCTGGTGGGTAGCCGTCGTAATGGATCATTACTCCAGACGCGTCATGGGCATCCCCGTGTGCCAAGCCTCAAGTGCTCGTTGCCGGAAAGCCGGGACAACGGTTTGAGATGACAGTCGACTTCTACAGGAAGCGTCGACATCTACCCATCGTAACGTTGAAACGAGCTGCGTAGTCGTCCACGGATGCGGCTTGTCCTGCGCCGATGATGCGTGTGCATGGTGTGGACAACACGGTTCTTTCATCCGATTGCTGATGAACGAGCATGCCCTCTGGTATTCTCAGGCACAACGCCCGCGATGCACGGCCTAGCCTGGGGATTCAACCGGAAAGTGCGGTCCGAAAAAGTCGGTGGACGGGCACAGGACCACTACACACACGGAGCGTGTTGTTCTGGAAAATCCATGGGCCTTGGAGTTGGTAACGCAGTCATTGAAGACACCCTTCACTCGTTCGACTGCGTTGTGTTGTTGGGAGCCACGGCCGGCGTCAGACGCACGAGGACGACCCCATGGGGTTGCACCTCGGCAGTGAACTTCTCGGAGTGGATGCCGAGGTCTTTCTGCCGCCACAGGTCGCGGACACGCTGTCTTCCCTTCAGGCTTAGTGTGGGCCATTCGATCGAGACATTGGCTGCTTCGTTTCCCGGGTTGAAGACGCCCACGGCCTTGGAACCGTCCTCCAACGGCTTGACCACTGCCTCACCGCCGCTGGCCTCGGCCCGTCGGCCTTGGACGCCCAACGGATCCTGGTTGATTTCGAGGACCTCGTCGTTCGACAAGAGCGACAAGGTGAACGGATCGAGCCGCTCGATCGGCGTGCCGATGATCATCGGCGAGCCCCAAAGGCACCAGAGGCTGATGTGCGTGTATTGCTCGTGGGCGTTCAGGTGTGTCGGTGTCAGCGGTTTGTCTCGCCATCCGCCCAGCAGACCGACGCGGATGTTGCATGCGTGGTTCCAGTGTCCGGGCCGCTGGTACGGCGCCCAGACGTCGTGCGCCAACCATACTTCCCGAACGCCCTCGGCCCAACCACGTATTGCTGGCGGCATTTGTGAACGATCCCAGAAGTCGACCAGATCCCCCGTCGTTCGCGACAGGTGTGCCAGGCTCGTGTGCTCGGCCGCTTTGTCCATGGGCACGGAATTCGACAGTTCCAATACGATGTCGCGATCGCGGGCGGCCAGCGCGTCGGCCATTCGTCGGGTGAGTTCCACGCGGTCGACACCCCAGTCGTACTTGGCGTAGTCGAATCCCCAAGCCGCCCATTGCCGGGCGTCGTTAGTCTCGAACAGGTACTTGCCGCGGCGCCAGCCGTCGCGGCGATTCCGGGGCCGTTGCCAAGCGCCTTTGGGATCATCGCTGGAACCGCCAATGAAGCCGGCGTAACTCGTGGTCCAGGGCGTCGAGTAGATACCCGCCTTCAGCCCCAGACCGTGGATGTACTTGCAGAGGGCCTTCATATCCGGGAATCTCTCGTTGGGCAGGATGGCGTTGTACGGTCCGCCGCGATGTCCCTGCCAGCCGTCGTCGATGTTGATGTACTGCCAGCCGTGATTGATCAGGCCCGTATCGACCATTGCCTTCGCGGCCGCGCGGAGGTTGGCATCGGTGACTTTCGCTCCCCATCCACCCCAGGTGTTGCAGCCCAACAGAGGCGTCAACAGCAATTCGTTGCCAACCACGATGCGCAACTCGCGCTCGGCGCAACCCAGCGAGTTTTCCGCGCGGAGCATCACGCGGTAAGTCCCCCGCTCGTCCAGGGAGCCGCTGATCTGGCCGCTCCCTTGGTCCACGTGCAAACCTTGGGGCAGGTTCCCGGCCGAGAACTTCATTGGTCGCCGGCCCGTCGCGGCGATGGTGTACAGCAGCGGATGGCCGGGACGCACCCCGAATACTCTCGCACCGTTGATCCGCAGTTGCGGAGCCGGTGGGGGCGTGAGAATTTCCGATTCATTGGCGGCCCGCACCGCGGCAATCGGTGGATGGAAACTCATTGCCACGGCCAGCATCACCAGAGCGCATTTCAATTGCGCATTCATCGACGGTTCCTTTCTGTACGATTAGCGCTGGCAAACTTCACCTGCAACAGGCGATCCCGCGGGACAACGAGGCCTTCTTGGCGCCAAAATGCCCCGCCCACCAGAAATCACCGAACGGATGCCATTAACGCTGTCAGAACGCCGGGATTCACGGGCACCCCGCACTACTAACCTCGAACATCGTTAAGTTTTTGACAAAGTTCAGCGATTCGTGGCCGGTGGGTTCTTGCCTGGGTGCGGCAGCACCGGTTTGCTTGCTCATCCGGTTTTCCCGTGATCGCCTCCATGGGAATCAGCGGGCAGCGCGGTTCCGCCGCCGTCGCGGCAGTGGTGCAGATCGCCGCCAAAACAAGCAGCAGGGTAGTCGACTTCATCTTCATCTTCCCTCCGCTTTAAGCCTTGCATCGGTTTCCTCCAGACGGAAACGAGTGCAGACCACGGAGTGCTTTCGGGCGTCGTTCCAATACTTGATGTAGGTCGTGGCGACGATCGTACCGTCGGGCAGCCGCTCCACGCCCGGATAGCCGCAGTCGCCTCCCGCAAAGCTGTGCAAGAGCTTGATGCGATACTGTCCCGGATTTCCCTGCTTGACGTCGTCATAAGTGCCGACCCAGGCCACGAAGTGGCCTCTCGTGGGCGACAGCGGCGCCTGGTCGCGGAAGGCAATCACCAGGCGACCGTCTTTCGCGTACGTGCCCCGGTGGCGGTCGCCGGTCAGCCCCCAGGGCGTATCGACCGGTACGCTCCAGGTCAGGCCCTCGTCGCGGCTGAACATCATCAGGCTGTATCCCTTGTGTGCGTTCTCGCGCATGAGACAGCAGAGCTCGCCGCCGTCCGGTGAACGGAACACGAATGGCTCGCACGGGTTCTTGCCCTCGACTTTCGCGACCACGCGCGGTTCGGACCAGATGAAGCCGCCGTCCCTCGTGACCGACTGCAACACTTCCAGCGGAGCGCGGTCCGCGCCTTCCGGCCCGCGATGGTACATCCCCAGGTACGAACCGTCTTTGAGCTGAACGATGCTGCTGAAGGTCATCACGCAGCGGAACGCCCGGCCCAATGGCGGCAGTTCCTTCCAGGTCTGGCCACCGTCCTCGCTCATGATGCGCGGCATGGGCTGGCCAAACCGTCCGATCCAGGCCGAGAAGACCCAGAGCCGCTCCTTGCCCCGAGGATCGCTCAGGCGGTAGATGCTCGGGCAGTTCTCGTGTTTCTGGAGCCCCGGGGGCAAGCGGTCGTCCAATCGAGTCCACGTTTGGCCGCCGTCTTCGCTGCGCGCCATCGGTCCCGCCTTGCCGCCATGGTTGATACACCAGACGGCAAAGATCGTCCTGCCGTCGGACATCAGTACGGTCATCGGGTGTCCTTGATAAACCTCGGGCGAACCTTCGGCGATGACCACCTGACGCTGGGCCTCGCCTGACAGATCAACCACCGGGAAATTCGCTTCTTTCCGCCATCGGGCTTTCAGATCATCCGGCTGTTCCGCGCCGATCACCATCCCGGTCGCGTACAGTACCGCCATGGTGAAGAGAGGTAGTCTCATGTCGTCCCTTTCTTTTGCGTTTACTTGAACTTCAACGTACCAGCCTGATCGAGCCGCCAGTTTTCCGCGCGCGTGCCTTCCCAGCAGTGCCACTCCTGGAACTCGCCGCTGCGCACATCGAGTGTTGCCGGGATGTCCTTGGGATCATACGGCATCGTGGTCAACTCTTGATCAGTGCCCGGAAGTCCCAGGTTCCCTCCTTCACTCCCGGCAGGTCGGCGCACCAGAAATGATCGCCGTCGCGCCGCCAGCCGGTCACCAGCCGGCCGCCGTAGAGCGTCGCCTTGCCGGCCGGCTCGGCCTCGATGGTCAAACCGTTGTCGCGCGCATCCAACTCCAACGTGTTCGCCAGGAAGTAATCTCCCGGCGTCACAACGATGCGATGCGGGCCCGCGCCCGATTTCCGCGCGGCATCGCGCGCCGTCTCCAGCGTGGCGAAAGGCTTTTCCCGGATACCGGCGTTGCCGTCATCGCCGTTGACGGCAACATAAATGTCAGTGGCGGTTGCTCCGTCAGCGTGGCAAATCGCACCGGCCGCCAACATCGCGGCGCAAAGGGTAAGGAAGAAATGTCTCATTCGGATTCTCCGTTGTAGCTATTGTCCATCGCCCGCACGAGTCGGCCAGTCCTGGGCCATCGCACACACGTCTGGTCGAACGGCGACGGCGTCATCAGCACGAATTTGGCGGAGGTCTCGCTGCCGAGGCGTCTCTGGCGCTGCCGGTAACGCCAGTGCGTTTGGCTATGGCAAATATGCGTGTTCAGAACAAAGGGGGATATGTTTTTGTGCCTGATCGGCCCATCGT
>CAZDHN010000428.1:0-5865 GCA_964505115.1 uncultured Planctomycetaceae bacterium | reverse complement strand
CCACCGATTCGGGCGACCGGCTGGCGGCCCGGCTGAAAGGTGGAGAATTATGACAGCTTCAAGCGACCTGCTGGCCATCGCGCAGCAGTTGAGGGCACTGAGCGGCGAATACACGGGCAACACCGTGGTGACGGCCGGGAGATTCCTCCGGGAAGCGATCTCACTCGGATTTCTTGGCGGCGTGGAGTATCTGGAACTTCGCTTTCTTATCGAGCAAATCGATGCATTTGTAGCGAAAAGTGATAATCTACGGCTGGAGTATAGGTATAGATGGCTATTCAGGGTTGCTGCGGAATGGTTGGACGCCAACAGGGAAAAGCTGCCCCTTCAGCCACCGCCCGCGTTCTGTTGCGACTGGGAAGACCACATTAACCCTAGTGTCGCGTATGTGGAAACGAACGCGGCGGCCATTGCGGATCTAATTGAGGCCGAAGCCGTGGGCAAGCCTACCGACCCGGCGATAGAGCAGGGCGGCAAGCCCGCCCCCAGTTCCGAGCCGACAGACAATACGGCGAGTGACGAAGGCGAAACGGTAAGCATGGAGGCGATGGCATTGGCAACACTCGCCGATCACCCAGAATGGTCAGATACGCAGATTGCCAAAGCGGTTGGGTGTTCTCGAACCAGCCTGTACCGCTGGCCGAAGTTCGTCAAGTCTCAGGAAATTCTCAAAGCGGGCAAGGACACCATGCCACACGGCGAGAAGACGGCCGACGGCGACTTTGAGGCTTGGAAATAACCCACCTGTCGCGCGACACTTTCGGCGACACTTTCAGTAGCGCCCGCCCTTAAAAACGCGGGCGTTTCTGCATTCTTGATGCGACACCCATGCGACACTCGGCCATTTTCTAGATGCCAGTTTCATTTTCTGGAGAATAGCCCATGTCGACCTGCAAGTCTAACTCGCGACAAGCAGCCGCTAATAGCCCGGTTCCCTGGTTTGTCGCCCTGGTTGCCGCGAGAGCGCAGGGCAATCACCGATTGTGTGACCGTGCGACTTCTCAGTTGGAGCGGCTTGGGGTAAGGGTCTCATTTAGCCATCCCGTCAAGGCGAGGGAGGATGGCCAGTGATAGTCCCCACCCCTCCGCTTTCCGGCACGTACTCACCGCCCCAAGTGGCTCGACGGTGGCGAAAAAAGCCGGGTTCCGTTATCGACGAAATCAAAGCCGGCCGTTTAGTTGGTTTCGATGTCGCCAGCCCTGGAAGCCGTCGACCCCGTTATCGGATCACGTGGGACGCGATTCTCGAATATGAGGCCGCCCGATCGGCAACGCCACCGCCCAAGCCGACAAGGCGAAGGCGGAAGGATCCGGCAGTCACGGAGTATTTTTGACATGAGCATAATGACACCGACACGCGAGCGGCGTCACCACGAAGCGGCCCGACTTCGATCCGCCGCATCAGCCGTCGGGCGCGTCATGCATCGTTTACTCGATCTCGCCCCGTGTGCGCCCGCCGGGCAGCCGGGGCACGACCGCCATGTCGATGCGAGGGCAAGCTTGATTCGGGCGCGGCAGCATTTTTTGGCAGCGGCGAGCGAACTGGAGGGCGAGACGTGAATATGACGCTTGACGCGATGACCATCAAGGCAATGGCGAGAGGCCGAGAGGTCGACATTTTGGCCGACGTGGCTGGGATTCCTCTCGAAAAGCTGGACGGCGGAGAACATTCTTGTGAAAAGTGCGGGGGCAACACACGCGCTCGCCTGATAGATCGAGAAACCGGCGCCTATCGTTGCAGCCATTGCTTTCCCGACAAGTGCGGCGACTTTCTGGCAGTCATTATGTGGATGACCGAAAAGACGCTGCCGGAGGCAATCAGGATGACCGCCGATTATCTTGGCGTCAAGCCAAGTTCCAACGGCCAGCACAAGGCCAACGGCGCGGCCGTAAAGAAAGACCCGTTCGCGGCGGTGACGTGGGCCGAGGGCGATCTTCTCCGCCGGGCCCCTGGCTTGATCGGACTGTGGTGTGCCAAGAAACTGCCCATCAGTCCCGAAGCGGTTGAAGCATTCGGCGGCCGGGTGTGCAACTGGCCGGCCAAGGATGGAAGCCTCTGTCTCGGATTCGTCGGAACTGACCTGCGCGGAACCAAGAAGGCCCTGCTGTTGTACCGCATTACCGGCATGCTGTTTCCGCCATTCGGAAAGCTATCAGAGCGCAAGACGCACCTCGTGGGCGGCTCCGTCGAGTCGTGGCTGATGCCCAAGGGGGAATCGATCGAGGCCGCGGAAGTTGCCCATAAGTGCGAAGGTTTGCCAGACGCGATGACCCTCTATTCTGCCGGCTTGCCTGCCGGTCACGTTGCAATCACTAATGCGTGTGGCGCGGGATCGGTCAAAAAACTCGACTACTCTTGGGCCACAGATAAAGGTGTCGTCGTTGCTGCCGACGCGGACGAACCCGGCATCGAAGGTGGCAAGCTGCACGCAATCCAGGCACACAAGGCTGGCGCGAAGTGGGTTAAACTCATCACGCCACCCGGTTACGAGATCAACGAAACCCACGGTCGGGACTTCCGTGATTGGTTCGCCGATGGTCACTCGATGAGCGAATATCTGGAACTCATCGACGCCACCGAACCCGTGACCGACGAGCAGGTCGAAGCGTGGGATAAGGCGCCCAAAGCAAACCAGGACACCGACGAAGACGGAACGCCGGTCGTCATTGTGTCGCCCGACGAACCCCTTGTGGTTGACCAGGCCATCGAACTCCTCGCGACCGCGCCGAACGTATACCAGCGGGCCGGCTCATTGGTCCAGATCGTCCGTGACGCCAAGCCACCGCGAGGCATTGCGCGACCTCAGAGCGCACCACGGATTGCAACGCTAAAACAAGCGAGGCTGCAAGAGCTATTGTCGTCCGTTGCAAATTGGCTGAAACCGAAGTCAGACAGTGACGGGTTCGAGCGGTGTCACCCGCCGGCCTGGGCAGTCAAAGCGGTTGAAGCGCGCGGCGAGTGGGGGACCGTCCGCCGGCTGGAAGGCGTGGCCGAAGTGCCGATCTTGCGAGCGGACGGAACGGTCCTGCAAACACCCGGATACGATGAGAAAACCGGCATCGTCTTCGAGCCGCAACAGTCGTTTCCAAACATACCGAACAAGCCAACCCGAGCCGAGTCCCTGCAGGCAGCGGCCGACCTGCTGGAAGTCGTCGAAGACTTTCCTTTCGGCGATGGGGCCCACCGCGCGGCGTGGGTCGCCGCAACGCTCACTCCGCTTACCAGGTTTGCTTACGATGGCCCGGCGCCGATGTTCCTTGTGGACGCCAACGTCCGAGGGTGTGGCAAATCCCTGCTGACGGATTGCATCGCGCTGATTACGTCCGGCCGCGATATGGCGCGGATGACCGCGCCCCGGGATGAGGATGAGTTTCGCAAGAGAATTACGGCCATGGCCCTGTCTGGTGAATTGTTGATCATGATCGACAACGTAAGCACCGCCCTGGGCGGGCCTGCCATCGACGCCGCGCTGACTGCAACCACTTGGTCCGATCGAGTATTGGGCGAAAGCCGGATGGCCACTGGTATCCCGCTTGTCGCGACCTGGTTCGCCACGGGAAACAACATCATCTTGGCGGGTGACATGGTTCGCCGTGTGGCACATGTTCGGCTGCAATCGCCAGAGGAAACCCCGGAGCAGCGCACAGGGTTCAAGCATCCCGACCTGCTGGCCTGGGTTCGGGCCGAGCGGCCACGACTGACGGCGGCGGCCCTGACCGTGTTGGCTGGCTACTGTGCCGCCGGTCGGCCAGGCATGAAGCTCCGGCCATGGGGATCATTCCAAGCGTGGTCGGACCTCGTACGCAACGCCGTTGTCTGGTGCGGACTGCCAGACCCGGGCGAGACACGGACGCAACTCGCCTGCCAAGCCGACCGGGACGGCGTGGCTCTCCGCCTGCTGGTCGACGGGTGGCAGGAACTTGACCCGGCTGGAGTTGGCGTCACCGCATCGGCGGCCCTCAAAACACTGGCCGACCACCCCAACGATTACGAGACGTTGCGCAATGCCATCGGCGAATTGGTCTATACCCGCGACGGCAAGCTCCCGAGCCCTCGCAGCCTCGGAATGAAACTCCACCACGTCCACCTGCGAGTAATTGGCGGCAGATACCTCGACAAGCGAGACACCAGGATGGGGGCGCAGTGGTTCGCCACAGTGGTTGAAGAGTGCGGGACTAGCGGTAGTAGCGGGACTAATTCCGACCCCTTACACACGAGGCAGGAACAATTACAAGAACAAGAAATATATAAACCTGGGGCAGTGGATTCTAGTGCCGCTAGTGGCGCTAGTCCCGCACCGCTGGCCAAATCACCAGACGGCATGAGTCCCGACGACACCGAAGCCTATGACGACTTCATGGGGAATTGAATGACCAAGCCAGCCGACTACACGATTACGCTTCGGGCACTACCCGACGCATCGGACCCGAACGGCTGCCGGCGGTTGAGGCGACTATTGAAGTACGCCGGCCGGGTGTGCAAGCTGCGTGCCGTCGCCGTGGTGCCGGCCATGAAGGACGTGGAGGCAAGGGCCGATGAGTGATTACGACGACCGACCAGATCGATCTGCGCAACTGTTGTACGCACAATCCGTCAAGGAGTTGCGAGACGCGATCGACCAATACGTCTCGACCGGCAGCGAGGGCGACTTGGAGGCGCTCGAGTTTGCGGCGTGCGTTTTTTTGGGATGCACTGGAGGCGGCGAGTGGGGAGTCGCGTTGGCTCAATCCGTTAGCGACAAGAAACTCGAAACCGAAACCGGGGCTGAGGTCCCATAGTTCACACACGAAGGAAACATTATGGCAGACACTAATCTTAACTCATGCGCTCCGGGGAGCGTACAATTTCTCAGCCGTGCGGTCGATTCTGTCCGCGAGGCGGCGACGATTTTGCTGAAATGGGAGCCGAATAATATTCCGCTAGTCGCTTTTTGTAAACGGATTTTGGCGCAGGGCGATGACGGCGTGGAAACAAAAGCCATCGTCAAGCTGGTCGAACATAGCGCGTCGGCCATGCTCGCCGAAGGGCGGCCGTGGGTGAATCTTACCGCGTCGAGCCGCTTCGCACTTCACGATTTTCTGCGAAAGGGCGCGTCGAACGATTCAGTGGAACCCGAAACTAACAATTCCCAAGCACAAGGAACCGTGCCGATGAGTACCGACGAAAACATTTTCCGCGACGAATACCGTTCTCAGAAGGTGACAATGGAACAGCTTGGCGTTACCGAGGAGCAGTACATCGAGAGTCGCCAGGCAGATGAGGCCGAGGGCCACGAGCCGGGCGAGTCCGGCGACGTTCCCGCCGAAGCGTTCGATTCGGCTGAAACATTGGGCGCGGCGGTTCAGGCCGCGTTGGAAGCCGACGGTCATCCTGAGGTGTTGGAGCGGCTTGGCGTGACGCGCGAAGCATACATCAAAAGTGCCTCTGACAACGTGACGTCCGACGCTGAATAGTCCGCGTGCAGCCCGGGAGCCGGTTACCGCTCGTCGCGGTGCCGGCCCGGGCGTTTTATCCCTTGTAACATTATGAAACCGGAGAAGCGAAAATGACAACGCAAACAATTCCCCGCGACGAACTAGTCGCCGTACTCGAAAAGAAGGCGGCCGAAGCCGAGCCGTACGAGCAGCTTGACTTGCGACCACTCGCCCGAGAAAGTCTCGACAACGAAGTTGACCCGGACGCGATTGTCGCCCGGCTGCAACGGGCTGGTCAGACTCCGCAAGAGTTGAACGAGGAAATGGGCGTGGTCGACAAGCGACGGACTGCCGCTGCCGTCTTCGCACAGCAGCCGGCCCTACAAGCGGCAATGCGGCAAGCGATTGATGCGCTGAGCGATAAGAGGGCCGTTATGAAGGCCGCCATCG
>CAZDHN010000427.1:0-5870 GCA_964505115.1 uncultured Planctomycetaceae bacterium | reverse complement strand
AACGGCCCTATGTGATCCCGCCATTCACATCAGCCACTATAATCCCAGTAGAGCCAAGATCCCTGAAGAACCCATTGGATCATATCGCGCGCCTGCCGGGCTCCTGGTTGCAAGGGAAACCGTGAAGCTACTACAATAGGCGCGAAAGTTGCGTCATGCAAAATGGTTCAAGACCCGGGAAACGCCGCCATGAAAAAGAACACGCTGTTGAAGACGAGTTGCCTGCTCTGGTTGATCGCCGCGGTTCTTGCCGGTTCGATCGCCATCGGTCGGGAGAAGACGGGTACGGCCACGCTCGGCAAGATTGTCCGCCTCGATCCGCGTCTGGATGCGTTGATCGCCAAGGACGCCAAGATCGAAATCCTGGCCGAAGGATTCGTCTGGCTGGAAGGGAGTGCTCTGTGGAAAACGCGAGTGCCACTGGCCCCGCCAGATGACAACTGGAGATTTCCAGCGATGCGCCTGGGTGCGGTAGCACCGGTTTGGTTGGCGGCCCTGCCGCCCCGTGTCAATTCCCGTCAGTAGCTACCGATCTTGCGGAAAGGAGTCGTCGCGATGCGATACCGCCTACTGTCGTTGGTCCTGATATTCGTTTGCGGGACCTGTCTGGCCCAGGACATGGCCGAACTCGAGGTCGACCACAACGTCGATACCCGGTTCGTCACGCCGCATACCGATTGGGCCGTGCCCTACACGCTGGGCACGACGCGGGTGCTCTTTTTCCTCAACGGTCGCGGCACGAACCCGCGCGAAGTCATCGAACTCAATCAGCGCTTCGACTTCGAGCCGCAAATGGTGTTCTGGGCGCGCATCATCGATCGCACCGACGAGCAGTGGCACGGAGCCGAGCGCGGCGTCCAGCGCATGGCACGGCTGCTCGCTCGGCAATGGGACGCCTTTGTCTTTCTGGACATCTCGCCGACCAAAGTGCCGGTCGAACAGCAATACACCATTATCAAGGCGGTAACCGACGGCGCCGGACTGGTTCTGATCGGCACCCAAGACAAACGCGTCCTCAAAGATAAGAACCAGCTCAAGCAATTGCCCGCCTTCCTCGAAGACGTGGCTGGCGCGACGGCCTTCACCGTCATGCAGGGTCGGGGTGTGCGGCTACCCAGCGCGCCGAACATCGATTATCGGCCCGGCTGGGAGGTCGAGTACGACCAGTGGAACATGCGGCTGGGTAAAGCCATCCTCTGGGCGGCACGCAAGGAGCCCAAGCTGAGCCTGACGGTACGGCCGAAGGCCGAGGAGCTACAGCGGACGACGTTGCCGGCCGCCGCCGCGAAGCTCGACTGGCAGGGAGCCAAGCCGGGCGTTACCGCCGATGTCAGGCTCCGCCGCGACGACGGTCGGGTCGTGCTGACCCTCAAGCGAGTCCTTGACAAACCCCAGGGCACGGTCGACTTGAACATCCCCCTGCTGCGCTCCGGCCGATATCATCTGGACATCGTTGCCCGGGAGGGCGACCGCGTGGCCAGCTTCGCCAGTACCCCGCTGACCGTCGTCTGCCAGCGGAAGGTCACCAAGCTTACACTCGATCCGGACTGGGCCGAGATCGGCCGGAAGCTGTCGGGCAAAGTGCAATTGGAGGGTCAAGGCGTGGCCGGCGAGCGTTTGATCGTGAGCCTCATCGACCCGCGCGATCGTGAAGTCGCCCGGCAGGTTGTCAAGGCTGACGGGGCCGACGGGGCAAACACGGCCGAAGGAGCCTTCAGTTTCACCGTCGAGCCCTGGTTCCCGATGCTGCTGGAAGTCCGCGCCACGCTGATGGATGGAGACGACGAGGTCGCCTCGGCCTGGCAGTTCGCCCGGGTTGTCAAGCGGCGTCGCGGCCGGTTCAACTTCGTCATGTGGGATACGCCCCGCGGTAACCTCGCGCCCTGGGCCGAACGGGCCTTGGCGGCCAGTGGCGTGACGGTGCATCTGAACTCCGGTACTCCGTCGCCCGGTATTGCCGCCCATGAAATGGCCTGGATTCCCTACACGACTCACGTCCGAGCCGACCTGAACGACAAGGGCACGATGAAGCCCAACTGCTGGAACGACGAGGCGGCGATGCAGTCGCATGTCGACGGCGTCGTCGAGAAGCAGATTGCTTCGCGTCGGCACGGCGTGTTCGTCTATTCGCTGGGCGATGAGATCGCCGTGCGCGGCTCCTGCCTGAGTCCCCACTGCCTGAAAGCCTATCGCAACTACCTGCGAGAGCAGTATAAGAACATCGCGGCGCTGAACGCATCCTGGGGTAGCAAGTACGCCGCCTTCGACGACGTGCAACTGAGCAAACCCGACGATAACGACGAGGCCGAGTCGCTTCGGGCCGGCAACTTTCCCCGCTGGTTCGACCGTCAGGCCTACCAGTCGTACAACTTCTGCAAGCTCTGCGAGCGTTTCGGCCAAGGCTTTCGCCGCATCGACCCACAAAGCCGCTGCGGTTTCGAGGGCGCCGGCACGTTCCGTCGGGCCGACGACTTGGACGGGTTCGTGCGTTACAACACCTTCTGGTCGCCATACCCCGGCACGGCCGACGAAGTGCTCCGCTCGATCGCCCCACGCGACTTCCCTCGCGCCAACTGGATGGGCTACACCAAGGACGCCGACACGCTGCTGGAGAAGTACTGGCGGATGATAACTCGCGGCTGCGACGCGGTCTGGTGGTGGCGTTGGGAGGCCCTGGGCCGCTTCCACGGCTGGCTCGCGCCCAACCTCGACCCCTATCCGGCCGTCGACGAGATCTTGCAGGACACGCAAATCGTCCGCGACGGGCTGGGCGATCTGCTGCTTAACTCCACGATGCAAACCGACGGGGTCGGCATCCTCTACTCGCAACCTTCGGCCTACGCCGCCAAGGTGCAAGTCTCGGCCACATACGGCAGCTACGAGGGCAACCACAACGCCTTCCACAACGCCTTACGCGGCCTGGGGCTCAACTTCCTCTACTTCACCGACCGGCAGATGCGGCTCGGCGAAGTAGACCTGAGCAAGTTCAAGGTCGTCATCCTGCCGATGACGCAGGCCATGAGCGAACTGGAAGCAAAGATGCTGCGCGACTACGTACATGGCGGCGGACTGCTGATTGCCGACGTGCGGCCGGCTATCTACGACGGCCACGTCAAGCCGCTGGCCATCGGCCAGTTGGATGACCTCTTTGGGATCAAGCGGACGAGCGTTGCCGGGGCGATCATTGCCGACGGCTTGGTCAAAGTGCCCACGCCGGGTGGAAAGCTCGAACCGCTCAGTCTGGAGAAGCTGCGGGTCGACACGGGCGTTCAGGCCACGACGGCCGTGGCGGCCGGCTCCGCCGACAAAGTTCCGCTTCTATTGAGCAACGACTTTGGCAAAGGCCGGGCCGTTCTGCTCAATCTGGCCATGGCCGGCTTTCCCGCAACCGGCGCACACGATACGCCCGAACTGGCGGCCGACCTGCTGCGACGGATGTTGGGCCGGGCCGGGCTCACGCCGCCGCTTGCCCTGACGGGTGCCAACGGGCGACGCTTGCGAAACGTCGAAATCACGCGATGGACCAACGGGCCGGTGCAAATCGTATCGCTCTTCCGCCACCACGGCCAGGCGGAGGCGGTGAAACTGAACCTGCCGCAACCGCTGTACGTCTACGACATCAAGTCGCAAAAGGACCTCGGCAAGCAGCAGGCCGTCAGCCTAACGCTCACGCCGTATCGGGCCATGTTCCACGCACTCTCGCCGCGGCCGCTCGAGGGGGTCCAGTTGAAGGCCGTTCCCTCGGTCGCGCCCGGCGGCGTGCAGCGGGTTACGCTAACCTCGACCCTGCCCGAAGGCCAACAGGCCGTCAAGCTGCGGGTTGAATTGCCCGACGGCAAACCGGCCGACTGGTGCGACGCAACCATCGTCACCGATAAACGAGGCACTGTCGTTGACGTGCCGGTCGCCCACAACGATCCGCTCGGTATCTGGACAATCAACGCGACCGAACTATACACCGGAAAAACAACGACGGTACGGTTTGCCGTCAAATAGCCGTAAGGAGAACGAGCATGAAATGGCTTCGCCGGGCGGTAGCATTCTGCCTCGCCCTGATCGCGTGTGGTATGTTGCAAGCGCGGGAGTCGGGCCGGGTGCTGGTGATGGACTCGGGCGTGCAGACCGGGCTGATTGGCCCCGGCGCGCCGCCGCATACCGTGGGCCTCCAGCGACATCATCAAACGATAGTGCTGGAGACCGGTTCGCAAACCTTCGGCCTGCGATACGGCGTCGCCCGCGATCCGAAGAAACCGGACGTTGCCATCCCGGGCGAGGGCTACATCGGCATGGTCCAACCGTCCGGCTGCAACTGGTACGCGGGCGGGTTTTTCGACCTGCAAATCAACGGCCAGAGCATCGGCCCCACGCTGATCCATTCGCTCACCGGCCGCGCTTCCGGCAACCGTGGCACCGTGGACTTCGTCTTCGATACGCCGATGGCCGTGGTCCGCGTGCGCTTCGTCGCCAAGGTCGGCGGCGATTGCCTGTTCGCTCAGGTGCTCTTGGAGCCGAAGGTGGAGATCAAGTCGCTACGGCTGGTGACTCGCTGCTACCCCTCGGGCTTTGTCAGCAATGCCGACCGCCATGTGCTGACTCCCACCCGGGACCTTGCCCAGGGCGAGCGGGCGGAACTGGACGTTGCCGCCGAGTGGTGGACGCTTTACTATGACAGCATCTTTGACGCCGGCTACGTCGCGCCGGGCCATGGCGGAGTCGGCTCGTGTGCCATGTTGTGGGTTCCCGGCCAGACCGAGAAGGCCGGCTTCACGGTGGAACGCTATGGGATCAGTACCGGGTTCGACCTCAAGCCCAACTTGCGCGATCTCCGCTTCGCTTTCTTCGACTACGCCGGAACGAAGAACGAGGCGGCGAAGGGCGATCTGCGTGGTCGAGCCCAGTCGCTACTCGCGGAGTTGACGAGCTTCGCCTTCACCGACCCCAGCCTCTCCAGCTGGCCGCTTTCACAAAAGCAGGCGGAAATCCAACATCTGCTGGCCGCCGTGCCGGCCGAGAAGGAAGCCGTTGCCCAATACGAGCGCTGGGGCCGCGAGTTGGCGAACCAATTGAACCTGGTCCGATCCGCTTCGACCGGGGCGATCATGGCCGAGGCCGACGCCGCCCGAACCATCGCCCAATGGGAGCGCGGCCTGCCGGTCTTGAAATTGCAGGCGCTGCTGAACGAAATCTGAGGATGACTAGGTTGGTGCCGGCACCTCTCGCGGGGCAACATCGAACGCCACGCCCAAGCGCTCGTCAGCCGGATTCCCATGCAAAGCACGGATGGCGCGTTTCTCCGGCAAGGCTCTCACGGAGGGCGTTGAAGAGCACACTATCGAAGGCGTAAAGGTAAGAGTCTATAGCCCCGCCAAAACAGTGGCTGACTGCTTCAAGTACCGCAATAAGATTGGACTCGACGTTGCACTTGAGGCGCTACGCGATACTCTCCGTGGCCGAAAGTGCTCGACCGATGAGCTTTGGAAGTACGCAAAGGTCTGCCGCCTGACGAAGACCATGCGCCCGTACATGGAAGCAACCGTATGACCAAGGACAAGCCATCGAACATCTCGGCATCTGTCCGCCGACGGCTGCTCAACATAATCCGTGAAAGCGGGGACGACCCGAACCTTGTTTGGACACGTTACGCGACCGAGCGGCTGCTCTATCGCCTTTCCGTCTCGGAGCATGCGGGGGATTTCATACTCAAGGGAGCCATGCTGTTTATGGTCTGGACGGGGAAGTCATACAGGCCAACCCTGGGCTCCCGAAAATGAGGAGTAATGTGGTGTTCATTTTGGTCCGGATTCTGTTCCTCGGCTTCAGGCCCAACGGGCCGCGCTGTCACAGCCCAGGGCGCAGCCCTGGGTACTTAG
>CAZDHN010000426.1:0-5882 GCA_964505115.1 uncultured Planctomycetaceae bacterium | reverse complement strand
CGGTCACGTCGCCGATAGCGCCCGACTGGATTACCTCGACCACGCGGCGGTAGTTATCGGTGGCGTGGATCTGCGTGCCCATCTGCGTGGCCACGCCATTTTTCTTGGCGGCTTCGGCCATCAGCCGGGCTTCGAACACCGTATGGCTCATCGGCTTCTCGCAGTAGACGTGCTTCTTGGCACGGATCGCGCGCATCGCGGCCGGGGCGTGATGGTGATCGGCCGTGCCGATCACGACGGCGTCGATCTTGTCGGCTTCCTTATCGAGCATTTCGCGGTAGTCGGCATAGAGCCGCGCTTCGGGAAACTTCTTCGCCGCCCGATCCAGGTAGTTCTTGTCGACATCGCACAGCGCGACGATGTTCTCGCCCGCAACGCCGTTCACATCGGCCGCCGCCCGGTTGGCCGTGCCGATACAGGCGACGTTCAACTTCTGGTTGGGCGAGGCCGTCTCTTTCGCGGCCAGATCGCTCCAAACGCCGCTCGCCAACAGCCCGGCACTGGCGCCGGAAATGCGGAGGAAATCACGTCGTTTCAGATTGTGTTTGTTTTGCATGGTTCCGTTTACTTGGGGTAAGAGTAAAGAGGAATTGGGGCAGGACTGTTTTTGCAGAAAATCTCCCCTCGCCCTTTGGGAGAGGGGCCGGTGGTGAGGGCTTGTCTTCGGCGTGCCGCTCAGGCCAAACCGACCATCTCTAGACCAGTTGACCCATACCAACCAGTCTAATCAAGATAGCCAAACAACGCAAATGCGATCGGTGGGTCGTGATCCGCCCCCTATCATATATCCCCTAAAGCGTTGTGCCCCCGCGAGTTGCGTGGTAGGATTGGCATCGTTGGGTGGGAGGGTTATTGGACAGGGGTGAGGCCGATTATCGATTTGAGGGTGTTCAATGAACAGTGGTTTTGAGGGTGCTCAATGAACAGTGGTTCTGTCGCGAAGTCACCTGTTACACACGAGTATGGCCCAGGGTGTGCGCGTGTTGCAATGTAAGACTTGACAAGGGCCTGTGATGTGCACAAGACGGACCCCAACGGGCTCCAACAACAAAGCCCAGGGTCGCGCAGCGCACCCTGGGTCAGGAGGTATCGGAAACGAAACGAACGCTGAAAGCGTTCCACACGGCGTCACGTGGTTGTCCAACCCCGTTGGGGTTGATGGGGTCTTGGCCGACCGTTACCCAGGGTGCGCTGCGCGACCCTGGGCTACGATGTGAAACGCCTACGGCGTACTAACCAAACGTTGCACGCGGCCGCTCTGTACGACGGACTTGGAGGAACATCGTGCTTCTGGTGGCCATTTTTTTACCTTGAAATTGGCCTCGCAGCCTGATATGTTCATTTGCACTGGAGTAGTATGCCGTCGCTGCGTTGGTTCACTGGAAATGCACGTCGTTCCAAGCCCGCAACCGTACGGATTTACTGACCTCACAAGGCGGCTAATTGGAATTGTTGAGCCGGTGAAGCATGCGTCCAACAAATACCCCGGGACGCGCGGAAAGAGGCCGCTGGCGGGCGTTTTAGGCGTGTGGGGACGTAGGACGAAACAGCCTAAGCGTTATCAAAATATCCAGAGGAAAATACAGATGCCCAACAAGCATACGGCCAGACGGGAGTTCTTGCTGCAATCGGTGGCGGGGACGGCCATGGTGGCCTCGTCGGGGTTGGTGTTGGAGACGGGGGCTAGGGCGGCGGACGTGAAGGAAGGCGCCGAGAGGAAGGCCGACGTGCTGGTCGTCGGCGGCGGGACGGCCGGCGTGGTTGCGGCGATTCAGGCGGCTCGCGCGGGCGCGAAGACGGTGCTGGTTGAAAGGGGGAGCCAGCTTGGCGGTACGACGACCACGGGCGGAGTCAGCTTTCCCGGCCTGTTCCACGCCTGGGGTAAACAGGTTATCGCGGGCATCGGCTGGGAACTGGTTGAAAAGGCCGTCGCGCTGGACGGCGGCACCATGCCCGACTTCACGAAGGTCCCCAAACGGCATTCGCAACATCAGGTGCGAGTCAACGGCCAACTCTACGCCGCGCTTGCCGAGGAAGCCTGTCTGGCGGCGGGCGTGTCGCTGGCCTACTATCAGTTCCCGGCGGCTGTCGAGTCATCGAACGACGGATGGCAAGTGGAAGTCGTCGGCAAGGGCGTGCGATACCCGATCGCCTGCCGGCAACTGATCGATTGCAGCGGCGGGGCCGACGTGGTCGGCATGTTGGGCTTCGCCCGACTGCGAGAAGAGGCAACACAGCCGGGAACGCTCATCTTCCACCTAGGCGGCTACGATCCGGCCAAGCTGGACGCCCGCGAGATTCAAGCCCGATACCTCAAGGCCCGGGCCGACGGCCAATTGAAGAAGGGCGACTATTCCAGCGACCGGGGCCAATTCATCGGCTTCCTTCGCGGCGGCGGCACCAACGCCCAGCACATCTTCGGCGCCGATTCCTCGACGGCGGCCACCCAAACGCAAGCCAACATCGCCGGCCGAAGCTCGCTGCTGCGACTGCTCCGCTTCGTGCGTTCGCTGCCCGGCTGCGATAAAGCCCGCATCCTCTCGATGATGCAGGAGACGGCGGTCCGCGAGACCTACCGCATCGTCGGCGAGACGATGGTTACGGTCGACGACTATACGGGCGGCCGGCTGTTCGACGACGCGCTGAGTTACTCGTTCTATCCCATCGACCTGCACGACGAGCACGGCGTGCGGCCAAAGCCGCTGGCGCCCGGCACGGTTCCAACCATCCCGCGCGGGGCGTTGGTCCCCAAGGGCAGCCGGAACCTGCTGGTCGCCGGCCGAAGCCTGTCGAGCGACCGGCTGGCCAACTCGGCCGCCCGCGTGCAAGCTTCCTGCATGGGCATGGGCCAGGCGGCCGGCGCTACGGCCGCGCTGGCAGCGGCACGAAAGGTATCACCCCTCGAGGTGCCCTTGCAGGATATCCGGAAACTGCTCGGTAAGAGTGGAGCGGTAGTGCCGAGTGTTTAGTAGTTTGTATCAGCGACGCTGATGGGTGCCACTGGCGTCTCGCCAGTGCAATACAAACCGGGGCTTGTTGGTTGGTGTTCCAGGAGATCGCCGTGCGTATGTGCGGGTTCCCGCTTGTGCGACCACGAATCGACTGACGCCCGGCGGACTCTGGGAACACCAACCAACAAGCTCCGGGCTAATCAACACTGGCGAGACGCCAGCGGCCGCGGCCCGACCCGCTGAAAATATTTGGGTGCCACTGCTGGCTTGCCCAGCAGTGTTTTGCGGGTTTGTGCTTCGCACTGCTGGACAAGCCAGCAGTGGCACCCAAGTCCCCAAAACCAGACTATCTCACCGGGCTGCCAGCAGTGTGATAACCGTGCGGCCCGGTGCTGTCAACAGTCGCCTGTCTTGGTTACAATTGTGCGAGAGACACTCAGTTCATACCCCAGGGAGAATGAACGATGCGAACGAAGATCAGGCTCGTATTGTTGCTGCCGATGGTTCTTCTGATAGCCGGTAGCGTGGCGCCGGCAGGCGAAAGACTCTACAACGGCATCGTGCTGCCCGACCAGTGGCCACCCTGGATCGAGAGGCTTTCCGACGAGCCGATGCCGGTCCCATATTTGGAAAGCCCTCCGGAGTTGATCCCCATCGACGTGGGTCGTCAACTGCTGGTCGACGACTTCCTCATCGAACAAACCACGCTGAAGCGCACCTTCCATAAGGCTGAGTACTACAAGGACAACCCGGTCGTTAAGCCCGACAAGCGCTGGGAAACGCAAGGCCACCATACGGCAATGGCCTTCAGCGACGGCGTCTTCTACGACCCCGCCGACAAGCTCTTCAAGATGTGGTACATGGGCGGGTACATGAACACCACCTGCCTGGCGCTTTCGGATGACGGGATGAATTGGCGGAAGCCGGCGTTCGACGTTCAGCCGGGTACGAACATCGTTTGCCTCTCCGGTCAGCGCGATTCGTCGACCGTCTGGTTGGACCTGCTGGAGAAGGATCCCGCGCGGCGATACAAGATGTTCCAATTCCAGCGCGACCCCTGGTTGGGTTCGATGCACTTCTCGGCCGACGGCGTCCACTGGAGCGAACCCAAGTGGTGCGGGCCCAGCGGCGACCGCAGCACGTTCTTCTACAATCCGTTCCGCGGCGTTTGGGTGTTCGGCCTTCGGGCGGTGAAGAACCAGGGGCCCTGGAACTACAAGACGCCGCCGTACAACCCGATCGGCCGTTGCCGCCGCTACTGGGAGTCGAAGGACTTCGCCACGCTCTGCAACTGGGAGGGTGGCCGCCGCTGGGACCAGTGGAAGCCCGGCCAACCCGGCTATTGGGTCGGCGCCGACCGGCTCGACCAGCCCCGCGCCGACGTGAAGGACATCAAGCCGGAACTGTACAATCTTGACGCGGTGGCCTACGAGAGCCTGATGCTGGGGCTTTTCAGCGTCTGGCGCCACCACCCGGCCGGCCGACCCAAGATCAACGACATCTGCCTGGGCTTCAGCCGCGACGGCTTCCACTGGCACCGTCCCTTTCGCGAGGCCGTCATACCCGTATCGGAAAAGCCCGACGCCTGGAATTGGGCCAACGTGCAGTCGGTCGGCGGCGGTTGCCTGGTGGTGGGCGATAAGCTGTACTTCTACGCGAGCGGGCGGAACTCGACCGGTGACCACACCGGGCTGGCCTTCATGCGCCGCGACGGCTTCGCCTCGATGGATGCCGCTGCCGAGCCCGGTCAATTGACCACCCGACCAATCAGCTTCCGCGGCAAGCACCTCTTCGTGAATGCCGACTGCGACGGCGGCCGGCTGGAAGCGGAGGTGCTCGACCAGGCCGGTAACCCCGTCGCGCCATTCACCCGCCAGAACTGTAAGCCCATCTCGGCCGACGCGACTCTCCTGCCGGTCGCCTGGAACGGCGCCGCCGGCCTTTCGGCCCTGTCGGGCAAACCGGTCCGGCTGCGCTTCCACCTCACGTCCGGCAGCCTGTATTCGTTTTGGGTAAGTCCCGACGACTCCGGCGCCAGCCACGGTTACGTTGCCGCCGGCGGACCGGGGTTCACCGGGTTGACCGACACGGTGGGAAGGGGAAGTGCCAAGCGATAAGAATTCTTGACGAGCCGGCAGTGGCACCCAAATCACAAAGGAGGCTAACCTGACACCATGACTACCTATCCCCTACTGTTTATCGTCCTCTCGGTCGCGGCCCAGCTGGCCGAGCCGATCAGCGTCGACGGCACCAGGCAGTTGTTTTTGGACGACTATCTGGTGGCCGGCATGGAGAACGTTACGCGGCAAATCCATCCGGCCGAGAAGTGCGCGGCCAACCCGGTGATTCGAGCCACCGCGCCGGGCGAACACCCGAGAATCTGCATCTACGGCTCGGTGCTCCGCGACGGCGACAAGTACAAGGCCTGGTACTACACCGGCGGCAACGTGGCCTACGCCGAAAGCGACGACGGCGTGAACTGGACCAAGCCGAAGTTGGGTATCATCAAGGTGGGCGGGCAGGAAACTAATCTGGTCGTGCGCCGTAGCGAATCGGCCGACGGCCCGGCCACCATCCCCAACTTCTACGAGATCTTCGGCGTGCTTCGCGACGACCGCGACCCCGACCCGGCCCGCCGCTACAAGCTGGGGTTCTTAAGCATTCAGCGCGACTACACGGGCCCTCACGTCAGCCCGTTCCACGGCGGCCAGCGACGCGGCCTGGGCGTGGCCGCGAGCGCCGACGGCATCCGTTGGAAGCTGCTCGACAACTTCGTCACCGGCGCTACCTGCGACGGCGCCACGCACTGGATGTACGACCCGGCCTCGAAGAAATACGTCCTCTACGGCCGGACCAAGCTCGTCGACCCCGAGGTGCAAAAGGCCTGGCAGGCGACCGGTTGGCAGTCGGCCGGCTACTGGGGGCGCGTCG